>NZ_JAKMAY010000584.1:0-1149 GCF_022015835.1 Streptomyces sp. ICN903
GTACCGGGACCGGGCGGGGGCGCGGAGGGCCGTACGACCACCGTGGGCGCCGGGCCCGGCGCCGGCCTCGGGTCCGCGGCCCGGCCGCGCGGCGGCCAGGGGGCCATGGGTTCGCGGAACGGGCGGGTCGGGTCCAGCGGCAGGGCGGGGCCGCCCTGCCCCGGCCGGGGCAGCAGCGGCGCGAGGGCGGCGTACACCTCATGGGCGTCCGCGGGGCGCCCCTCGGGCTCCTTGTCCAGCAGCCGCCACACCAGCGCGTCCAGCTCGGCGGGCGCGTCCGGGCGCAGCTCGCGTACCCGCGGGGGCGTGTGGTGGAGCTTCTTGTACAGCAGCCCGGTCGGCTCCGGGGCGTCGAAGGGGACCTGGCCGGTGAGGAGTTCGTACAGCAGCACGCCCAGCGCGTACAGGTCGGAGCGGGGGCCGACGGGGCTGCCGCCCATGGCCTGCTCGGGCGCCATGTAGACGGGGGTGCCGATGAGGGAGCCGGTGCGGGTCAGCCGGGTGGTGTCCCCGGCCGACCGCACGGCCGCGATGCCCAGGTCGAGGATGACCACCCGGCCGTCGGGCCGCACGATGGCGTTGCCCGGCTTGAGGTCCCGGTGGACGATGCCGACCTCGTGCACGGCCGCCAGGGCCGAGCACATCTGGGCGGCGACGGCCACGGCCCACTGCGGCGGGTAGGGCTCCCGCTCGGCGAGGTGGTCGCGCAGGTCGCTGCCCTCCAGTCGCTGCATCACCAGGTACAGCTCGTCGCCGTCCCGGCCCGCGTCGTGGACGGCGACCAGGCCGGGGTGGTCGATCTGGGCGGTGACGCGGCACTCGCGCTCGAACCGCTCGCGCAGCTCCTCCGGGTCCGTACCGCCGGACAGGGAGGCGACCTGCCCGGAGTGCATCAGCTTCACGGCGACCCGGCGGCCGCCGAGGCCGAGGTCGTGGCCGCCCCAGACCTGGCCCATGGCGCCCCGGCCCAGCGGTTCGGTCAGCTGGTATCGGTCGGAGATCAGGCGCCCGTTCACCGGCCGTACCGCCCGTCGCCGCCGTGCCCGTCCTCGTGCCCGTCGCGCTTGCGCAGCAGCTCGCCGAGTTCGTCCAGTTCGGAGGCGACCTGGCGCATGCGCGGCGACTGCGGGGGCTGTACGGGCGGGGACT
>NZ_JAKMAY010000585.1:0-1147 GCF_022015835.1 Streptomyces sp. ICN903
GCCGCAGGACCCCCGTGCCGGCTCCGCCTGGCCCGACCCCCGCCAGCAGCCCCCGAGCCAGCCGGGTGCGCTCGGATACACCGCTTCGGTGGAGCTGTCCTCCGAGCGCCTGCTGAACCAGAAGAAGAAGCCCCGCCCGCAGAGCAACCGCGGCGGCTCCCGCTTCCGTATCGGGGCCAGGAGGGAGGAGGCCGAGCGGCAGCGCAAGCTCGACCTCATCCGCACTCCGGTGCTGTCCTGCTACCGCATCGCGGTGATCAGCCTCAAGGGCGGCGTCGGCAAGACGACGACGACCACGGCGCTCGGCGCGACGCTCGCCAGCGAGCGGCAGGACAAGGTCATCGCGATCGACGCCAATCCGGACGCGGGTACGCTCGGCCGCCGGGTGCGGCGCGAGACGGGTGCGACGATCCGCGATCTGGTGACGGCGATCCCGTACCTCAACAGCTACATGGACATCCGCCGGTTCACCTCGCAGGCGCCCTCCGGCCTGGAGATCCTCGCCAACGACGTCGACCCGGCGATCTCGACGACCTTCAACGACGAGGACTACCGGCGCGTCATCGGCGTGCTGGGCCAGCAGTACCCGATCATCCTCACCGACTCGGGCACCGGCCTGCTCTACAGCGCGATGCGCGGCGTCCTCGACCTCGCCGACCAGCTGATCGTCATCTCCACCCCCTCCGTGGACGGCGCCAGCAGCGCCAGTACGACGCTGGACTGGCTCTCCGCCCATGGTTACGGCGATCTGGTGCAGCGCAGCATCACGGTCATCTCCGGGGTCCGCGAGACCGGAAAGATGATCAAGGTGGACGACATCGTGGCGCACTTCAAGACGCGCTGCCGCGATGTGGTGGTCGTCCCGTTCGACGAGCACCTCGCGGCGGGCGCGGAGCTGGATCTGGACATGATGCGGCCCAGGACGCGCGAGGCGTACTTCAACCTCGCCGCCCTGATCGCCGAGGACTTCTCACGCCACCAGCAGGAGCAGGGCCTGTGGTCGCCCGGCGGGAACCCGCCGCTGACCGCGCCGCCCATCCCCGGTCATCCCCAGCAGCCGCAACAGCCGCAGGCCGGTCAGCCCCACCCCGGCCACCAACAGCAGCAGCCGCAGGCCCCCTACCCGCCGCAGCCGCATCCCCAGCAG
>NZ_JAKMAY010000586.1:0-1134 GCF_022015835.1 Streptomyces sp. ICN903
GTCGTGGGCGGCGGGGTGAGGGGGACGAGCGGCAGCGACTGGGTGCTGCCGGGCAGCCGGGGGGCCGCCACGGACTCGGAAGCGGGCGCGGGGGCCGCGGAGGCGCTGTTCGCCAGGCCGCCGGGCGCGGTCAGCGGCAGCACCGCGGCCGCTGCGCACGCGACGCCGATCGATGACGCAATGAATGCACGCATAAATCCGATATTGGACACACGGGATATGGCTGTCTAACGGGGAGCTGACACCCGGTCGCCCTGAGTCGCGCTCACCGGGCACCGCGGGCACCCCCGTTCCGGCGCCTCCGGACGGCTGCCCGCGTACCCTGGCGCCGATGAACACCACCGATCGCACCCCTGCCGACCTGCTGCGATCCGCGCTCGCCGCGGACGCCGCCCGCCCGCTGGTGACCTTCTACGACGACGCCACCGGCGAGCGCGTCGAACTCTCCGTCGCCACCCTCGCCAATTGGGTGGCGAAGACGGCCAACCTCCTGCAGGGCGAGCTGTCCGCCGAGCCCGGCGACCGGCTCGCGCTGCTGCTGCCCGCCCACTGGCAGACCGCGGTCTGGCTGCTGGCCTGCTCCTCCACCGGAGTCGTCGCCGAACTGCCCGCCGACCCCGCCGACGCGGACTCGGTCTCCTCCCTCGCCGCGTCCGCCGACCTCGTCGTCAGCGGCCCGGACACCCTGGAGGCGGCCCGCGCCTGCACCGGCGAGCGCATCGCGCTCAGCCTGCGCCCCCTGGGCGGCCGCTTCCCCCGGCCGCCCGAGGGCTTCACCGACTACGCCGTCGAGGTGCCGGGCCAGGGCGACCACTTCGCCCCCTTCTCCCCCGTCGACCCGGACGCGCCCGCGCTGGTCGTCGGCGGCCGGGAGCTGACCGGGGCGCAGGTCGTCGAACGCGCCCGCGCCGACGCCGGGGCGCGCGGACTCGGCCCCGGCGCACGGCTGCTGTCGGGACTGCCGTACGACACCTGGGAGGGGCTGTCCGCCGGGCTGTTCGCCCCGCTGGCCACCGGGGGCTCGGTCGTGCTCTGCCGCCATCTGGACCGTCTGGACGCGGCGGGGCTGGAGGAGCGCGGGCGGAGCGAGCGCATCACCCACACGGCCGACTGACCCACCGTCGGGCGCACCCG
>NZ_JAKMAY010000587.1:0-1114 GCF_022015835.1 Streptomyces sp. ICN903
CCCCATGGCGGCGCACCCCCCGCGCCCGGCAGTCTTGTGCCCATGACCGCGAGCCCCCCGACCTCCGGCCGCGCCGCGCCCGACGGCCCGCACGCCCCGTACGTCCCTCCCGCCGTACAGGCGCCACGGCCTGCGGAAGCACCGGAACCATCCGACGCGCCGGACACCCCGGGCGCGCCGGACACCCCACGCGTCCCGCAGGCCGCCGGGGCCGCGCGGGCCGAAGGGACCGCCGGGCCCGCCGAAGCACCCGTGACCGGTGACGACGACCGGCTGCCCCCGCCGCGGGCCCCGCTCGGCGCGCAGACCTGGAAGGAGATCGCGCATCTCCTGCTCAACCTGCCGATGGACATCGTGGGCTTCCTCTACGTCTCCGTGTGGGTCTACTGCGGCCTGCTGCTGTCGGTCACCGTCGTGGGGCTGCCGGTGCTGGCGCTGGGCCTGATGGGCGGCCGCCGGTTCGGCAGGGCGGAGCGGGTCCGCGCGCGGCTGCTGCTCGGGGTCCGGATCGAGGAGCCGACGCCGATCCGGCACCGGGCGCACGGCGGCTTCTTCCCCTGGCTGTGGGCCTGTCTGAAGGACCCGGTCGGCTGGCGGCACGCGCTCTACTCCTTCGTCCGCCTGCCCTGGGGCATCGCCACCTTCACCGTCTGCCTCGTCTCGCTCTTCGTCGCCTGGCCCGTCCTGCCGTGGCTGGCCCGCGGGCTGACCCATGTGGACCGGATGATGGTGCGCGCGCTGCTGTCGCCCTCGGACGCGCTGGAGCGGCGCATCGCGGAGCTGGAGTCGGGCCGGCGGACGGTGGCCGACACCGCCTCCGCCGACCTGCGCCGCATCGAGCGCGACCTCCACGACGGGGCGCAGGCCCGGCTGGTCGCCCTGGCCATGGGGCTGGGCCTGGCCAGGGAGAAACTGCCGGAGGACCCGCAGACCGCCGCCAGGATGGTCGACGAGGCCCACGGCGAGGCGAAGCTCGCCCTCGCCGAGCTCCGCGACCTCGCCCGCGGCATCCACCCGGCCATCCTCACCGACCGCGGCCTGGGCCCCGCGCTGTCCGACGTCGCCGCCCGCTGCCCCGTCCCCGTGACCGTCTCCGTGGACCTTCCCACCCGCC
>NZ_JAKMAY010000588.1:0-1091 GCF_022015835.1 Streptomyces sp. ICN903
ATTCGAGCCTCTGTCCGGTTCGGAGCGGTCACCCCTGGGCAGTGTCCGGGGGCGCCCCGTGCACAGTCCCCGCCCACCCGGTCCCGTCCGGCCGCTTTCGCACGGTTTCGGCCGTGCGACCCGTGTTCGCCGCCACGATCCGCCACCCACACCCTTGACGAGATGTTCGACTGAGGCAAAACTGCCGTTCGGCGGTCGACAATGTCGAACAGCGAACGGAACTCGGTCCGCCTCCCCCACTTCTTCCATCTGGCTCCCTCCGGACAAGAGCAAAGGAGTCGCGGGTGTCCAGCTCCGACATATTCCTGGGCGAGGTCATCGGCACCGCCGTCCTGATCCTGCTGGGCGGCGGCGTCTGCGCCGCCGTCACGCTCAGACGATCCAAGGCCGCCGGCGCCGGCTGGGTCGCCATCACCTTCGGCTGGGGATTCGCCGTCCTCACCGCCGCCTACATCTCCCTGGGCCTCTCCGGCGCCCACCTCAACCCGGCGGTCACCGTGGGCATCGCCGTGCAGAGCGGAGAGTGGGACAAGGTGCCCGTCTACTTCGCCGGCCAACTGCTCGGCGCCATGGCCGGCGCCGCCCTGGTGTGGGTCTCCTACTACGGCCAGTTCCTGGCGCATCTGACCGACCGCGAGGTCGTAGGCGGTCCCGGCGCCCAGACGACGGCCGCCGCCGACCGGCAGCGCTCCGACGCCCCCGGCCCGGTGCTCGGGATCTTCTCCACCGCTCCCGAGATCCGCAACCCCGTGCAGAACACGGCCACCGAGACCATCGCCACCGCCGTGCTGGTCCTGGCCATCCTCACCCAGGGCCTCACCGAGGGGCTGGCCCTGTCCGGCACCGGCGTCCTCATCACCGCCCTGGTCGTCGTCGGCATCGGCCTCTCGCTGGGCGGCCCGACCGGGTACGCGATCAACCCCGCCCGTGACCTCGGACCGCGCATCGTGCACGCCCTGCTCCCGCTGCCCAACAAGGGCGGGTCGGACTGGGGCTACGCCTGGATCCCGGTGGTGGGCCCCCTGCTGGGCGGAGCGCTCGCGGGTCTCCTCTACCGGCTCGCGTTCGCCTGACCTCCTCCCTCCCCCACC
>NZ_JAKMAY010000589.1:0-1088 GCF_022015835.1 Streptomyces sp. ICN903
CGTGCAGGGTCAGGGTGGTCTTGCCGGAGGACTCCGGCCCGTAGACCTCCACCACCCGGCCGCGCGGCAGACCGCCCACCCCCAGCGCCACGTCCAGAGCGGTCGACCCGGTCGGGATCACCTCGACGGGCTCGTTCGGCCGCTCGCCCAGGCGCATCACCGCGCCCTTGCCGAACTGCCGTTCAATCTGTGCGAGCGCGGCGTCGAGCGCCTTCTCGCGGTCGTTTCCTGCCATGGGTGCCACCCGGTTCGCTTGAGTCGATCGCTTCACATCAGAAGACGCTAGCGCCTGCCACTGACAATCGGCCCGGACGCCGTCCCCAGCAGCCCGGCCCCTCCATAAGAATGGCTGTTCGATTTTTGTGTCAAGTTGCCCCATACCCCTGTGGAAAACCGGGAAGATCCGGGAAACCAGCAGCTCAGAGGCGCTTCGCGCGGTCGGCCGCGATGCGGGGTCCCCCTCGGAGCTCACCTCAGCTCGGCGGGCACGTCCACGGCCGCGCAGACCGCGCGCCAGACCTCCTTCGCCCCCCACCCCGCCTCCAGGGCCTCGTGGACCGTCCGGCCGCCCAGCTCGGACATCACGTGATCGCGTGCGAAGGAGTCGGCGTACGCCTCACCGAAGTGGGCCGCCATCCGCTCCCAGAAGACCGTCAAACGCATACACCCAGTATCCGCCCGTCCGGCTCCTCCCCCGCCGACCGGGGAGGAGCCGGACGGGCGGAGAGGAGCCGGACGGGCTGCGGGCCTAGCCCAGGGCCCGCAGCCCCGCGGTGACCAGGACGGCGGCGGCGACCACCACCAGGAAGGGCGCGCGCAGCACCAGCGCGACCGCCGCAGCCGCGAGACCTCCCGCGCGTGCGTCGGCCACCAGTGCGCCGCCCTCGCCGCCGAAGGTCTGCTGCGCGGTGAGCGCCGCCAGCAGCGCCACGGGCAGCAGGGCCGCCAGCCTCCGCACCAGGGGACGTTCCAGCGCACCGGCCGGCACCGACAGTCCGAGCAGCTTGACGAGGTAGCAGCCGACGGCCGTCGCCCCGATCGCGATCCACACGCCCGCCGCGCTCATCGCCCCTCCCCCCTGTCCGGCC
>NZ_JAKMAY010000059.1:0-24075 GCF_022015835.1 Streptomyces sp. ICN903
CCCTGTCGGCGGTGCCCGTCCCGCGCCCCCTTCCGGCCCCTCCGGCACACTGGCGCGCATGCGGATCGAGATGGCGAGCGAGCCCGGCAGCCCCCGGGTCCCCAATGAGGACTACGCCTCGGTAGCCCTACCTGCGGCGGGAAGGGGCGGGGCGCTGGTGGTACTGGACGGCGTGACCCCGCCCCCCGAGGACACCGGGTGCGCGCACGACGTGCCGTGGTACGTGGCCCGGCTGGGCGGGGCACTGCTCGAACTGTCCGGTTCACGGCGGGATATGACGCTCAGGGAGTGCCTGGCCTCCGCCATCGGCCGGACCGCCTCCTGCCACGGCCCGGGGTGTGACCTTTCTCACTCCCGCACTCCGCAGGCGACGGTGGTGCTGGCCCGCTGGGACGACTCGGCCGTCGAGCATCTGGTGCTCTCCGACTCGGCGCTGCTGGTGGAGGGCGCGGACGGGTCGGTGACACCCGTTCTCGACCCCCGGCTGGACGGACTGCGGCCCGCCGCACGGGCGCTGCCCCCGGCCGAGCGGGCCGCGTACCTGGAGTCCCTGCGCAACGCCGAGGGCGGCTTCTTCACCGCGGCGGCCGATCCGTCGGTGGCCGGGCGCGCGGTGGTGGGCTCGGCGCCCCGCGAACGGGTGCGCGCGCTGGCCGCGTTGAGCGACGGCGTGACGCGCTGGACGGACACCTTCCGCCTGGGCGACTGGACCGCGCTGATGGCGGTGCTCCGCAAGGAGGGGCCCCGGTCGCTGATCGGACGGGTGCGCACCGCCGAGTCGGCCGACCGCGCCGGCACGGCCTTCCCGCGCGGCAAGGCGCACGACGACGCCACGGCCGTGCTGGTGGAGCTCTAGCCGGCCTCCGGGTGCCCGGGCGTCCCGGCCCCACCGGCCGGGACGCCCGGAAGCCGCTTCGCGGGCGCCCGCTTCCGTCCCCTCCGCTCAGGCCGCGACCGGCAGGTCCGCCTCGGCGGGGGCCAGAGCCAGCTCCAGCACCCGGCGGACGTCCGAGACCGGGTGGACCTCCAGCTTGCGCAGCACCTCCTCGGGCACGTCGTCCAGGTCCGGCTCGTTCCGCTTGGGGATGACCACCGTGGTGATCCCGGCTCGGTGGGCGGCCAGCAGCTTCTGCTTCACCCCGCCGACCGGCAGGACGCGGCCGGTCAGCGACACCTCACCGGTCATCGCCACCTCCGGGCGGACCCGGCGGCCCGACAGCAGCGAGGCCAGCGCGGTCGTCATGGTGACGCCCGCGCTCGGCCCGTCCTTGGGCACCGCGCCCGCCGGGACGTGGAGGTGGACGCCGCGGTCCTTCAGATCGCCCACCGGCAGTTCCAGTTCCGCGCCCCGCGAGCGCAGGTAGGACAGGGCGATGTGCGCGGACTCCTTCATCACCTCGCCCAGCTGCCCGGTCAGCGTCAGGCCGGAGCCGCCCGTCTCCGGATCGGCCAGCGACGCCTCGACGTAGAGGACGTCCCCTCCCGCGCCGGTGACGGCCAGCCCGGTGGCCACTCCGGGGACGGCGGTGCGCCGCCCGGCCGGGTCCTGGGCGGACTCCGGGGTGTGGTGCGGGCGGCCGATCAGGGCGCGCAGGTCGTCCGCGCCGACCGTGAACGGCAGCTCGCGCTCCCCCAGTTCGTGCTGGGCCGCGACCTTGCGCAGCAGCCGCGCCACGGACCGCTCCAGGTCGCGCACCCCCGCCTCGCGGGTGTACTCGCCCGCGAGCCTGCGCAGCGCGTCCTCCTCCAGCACCACCTCGCCGTCCTCCAGCCCGGCGCGCTCGCGCTGGCGGGGCACCAGGTGGTCGCGGGCGATGACGACCTTCTCGTCCTCGGTGTAACCGTCCAGCCGCACCAGCTCCATGCGGTCCAGCAGGGGCTGGGGGATGGACTCCAGGACGTTGGCGGTGGCCAGGAACACCACGTCGGACAGGTCGAGTTCGACCTCCAGGTAGTGGTCGCGGAAGGTGTGGTTCTGCGCGGGGTCCAGCACCTCCAGCAGGGCGGCGGCCGGGTCGCCGCGGAAGTCGCTGCCGACCTTGTCGATCTCGTCGAGCAGTACGACCGGGTTCATCGAGCCGGCCTCCTTGACGGCCCGCACGATCCGGCCCGGCATCGCGCCGACGTAGGTGCGGCGGTGGCCGCGGATCTCGGCCTCGTCGCGCACCCCGCCGAGCGCGACGCGGACGAACTTCCGCCCCATCGCCCGGGCCACGGATTCGCCCAGGGAGGTCTTGCCGACGCCGGGCGGCCCGACCAGGGCCAGCACCGCGCCGCCCCGGCGTCCCCCCACCACGCCCATGCCCCGCTCGGCCCGGCGCTTGCGGACGGCCAGGTACTCGGTGATGCGCTCCTTGACGTCCTCCAGGCCGGCGTGGTCGGCGTCCAGAACGGCGCGGGCGCCGGCGATGTCGTAGGCGTCCTCGGTCCGCTCGTTCCACGGCATCTCCAGGACGGTGTCCAGCCAGGTGCGGATCCAGCCGCTCTCGGGGCTCTGCTCGGGGGCGCGCTCCAGGCGGTCGGCCTCCTTCAGGGCGGCCTCGCGGACCTCGGGCGGCAGGCCGGCGGCCTCCACCCGGGCGCGGTAGTCGTCGCCCTCGCCCTCCGCCTGTCCGCTCAGCTCGGCCAGCTCCTTGCGGACGGCCTCCAGCTGGCGGCGGAGCAGGAACTCGCGCTGCTGTCTGTCCACGCCCTCCTGGACGTCCTTGGCGATGGCCTCGGCGACGTCCTGCTCGGCGAGGTGGTCGCGCAGCCAGGTGACGGCCAGCCTCAGCCGCTCCACCGGGTCGGTGGTCTCCAGCAGCCTGACCCGCTGCCCGGAGCCCAGGAAGGGGCTGTAGCCGGAGTTGTCGGCGAGCTGCCCGGGGTCGTCGATCTGCTGGACGCGGTCCACGACCTGCCAGGCTCCGCGCCTGCGCAGCCAGCTGGTGGCCAGCGCCTTGTACTCCCTGACGAGTTCGGCGACGGCGCCGGGCAGCGGATCGGGGACGCTCTCCTCGATCTCGGTGCCCTCCACCCACAGGGCGGCGCCCGGCCCGGTGGTGCCCGCGCCGATCCGCACCCGGCTCACACCCCGGATCAGGGCGCCGGGGTCGCCGTCGGCCAGCCGGCCGACCTGCTCGACGCGGCCGAGCACCCCGATGCCCGCGTAGGAGCCGTCGATGCGCGGCACGAGCAGCACCCGCGGCTTCTCCCCCTTGCCGTCCTTGCCGTCCTTGCCGTCCTTGCCGTCGGGACCGCCGGAGCCGGCCGCGCCGTCTCCCGCGGCGGACTGGGCGGCCTCCACCGCGGCCCGCACCTCGGTGTCGGACAGGTCCAGCGGCACCACCATCCCGGGCAGCACCACCTCGTCGTCGAGCGGCAGCACGGGCAGGGTGAGCGTTGCGGGCGACAGAGCCATGATCTCTCCCTCGGCAGACAAGTTGAGTTGAAGCGACTCAATGCCTGTTCAATGCCCGGGAGGCGCGCCGTGTTCCCCGTCACGTGTTCGCTGTGAGCGATCGCCGCGCTCACCGACCCCTCCGCCGCGCTCCGCCCGTCACCGGCAGGATGGTCGGCATGACGGCCGACATGCGGAACCCGCGCCCCCCGTACCCCCCGTACGAGGCGGCGGCCGGCCACGGGGCCGGCGCCCCCCTCGTCCTGGACCGCCGCGACGGCCCCCACGGCGAGGTGGTGCTGCGGCGACACGGTGAGCTGCTCCAGATCATCGCCAACGGCTGCTTCCTGACGGACACCTCCGACGGCCGCTCCGAGCGCCTGCTGGTGCGGGCCGCGCTCGAGGAGCTGGACGCCGGCGGCGGCCGGCCCTCCCCGTCCGTGCTGATCGGCGGGCTGGGCGTCGGCTTCTCGCTGGCCGAAGCGGCGGCCGAGCCGCGCTGGGGGCGGATCACGGTGGTCGAGCGGGAGGAGGCGGTGATCGACTGGCACCGCGACGGCCCGCTCGGCGAGATCTCCCGCGGCGCGCTGGCCGACCCCCGGGTGCGGATCGTCCCCGACGACCTCCTGGCGCACCTGACCGGCGGCGGCCCCGGCGGCGGCGAACCGTACGACGCGCTGTGCCTGGACGTCGACAACGGCCCCGACTGGACGGTCACCGAGGACAACGGCTCGCTCTACACGCCCGCCGGGCTCGCCGCCTGCGCGCGGCGGCTCGCCCCGGGCGGGGTGCTGGCCGTGTGGTCCGCGCAGCCGTCCCGGGCGTTCGGCGAAGCGCTCCGGAATGCCGGGTTCACGCGGGTGCGCACCGAAGAGGTGCCCGTCGCCCGAGGCGTCCCGGACGTGGTCCACCTCGCCACCCGACCGGCGTAGCGCAGCGCACACGCGCCCTTTACGCTCTAGCGAGAAACCGAGCGGTAGGGCGAGACGTATGGACCACAGGAACACCACGCAGTCCCACGGCGGCACCGCCGCCGCGGCGGCCACCCCGGGCGCCCAGCGCCGGATCCTGGTCGTGGAGGACGACCCGACCATCACCGAGGCGGTCGCCGCCCGGCTGCGCGCCGAGGGCTTCCAGGTCCGTACCGCCGGGGACGGCCCGGCGGCGGTGGAGGCGGCCGAGGCGTGGCAGCCCGACCTGCTGGTCCTGGACGTGATGCTGCCGGGCTTCGACGGCCTGGAGGTCTGCCGCCGGGTGCAGGCGCAGCGGCCGGTTCCGGTGCTGATGCTCACCGCCCGGGACGACGAGACCGACATGCTGGTCGGCCTGGGGGTCGGTGCGGACGACTACATGACCAAGCCCTTCTCCATGCGGGAGCTGGTCGCGCGCGCCCACGTCCTGCTGCGCCGCGTGGAGCGGGCCGCGATAGCCGCGTCCTCCCCCCGCTCGGGCACGCTGCGGCTGGGCGAGCTGGAGATCGACAACGCCCAGCGCCGGGTGCGGGTGTCCGGCCGGGACGTCCACCTCACCCCGACCGAGTTCGACCTGCTGGTCTGCCTGGCCAACTCCCCCCGCGCGGTGCTCTCGCGCGAGCAGCTCCTGGCCGAGGTGTGGGACTGGGCGGACGCCTCGGGCACGCGCACGGTCGACAGCCACATCAAGGCGCTGCGCCGGAAGATCGGCGCGGAGCGGATACGCACCGTCCACGGCGTCGGCTACGCGCTGGAGGCCCCCGCCCCGGCCCCCGACTGGGCATGAGCGCGACGGGCGCGGGCCGCCGCCGGCGCTCCCTGTGGAACCGGTTCTGGGAGGGCGTGCGCCCCGTGGACCCGTTCCGCTCCGTGAAGGCCGCGCTGGGCGCGCTGGTGATCGTCACGGTGGCCATCACCACCCTGCTGACCATCGTCGCGGTCCACTCGGCCATCGAGCTGCGGGTGATCGCCCTGCTGGCGGTGATCGCCTCGCTGGTGGTCACCCAGTTCGTGGCGCACGGGCTGGCCGCGCCGCTGGACGAGATGACGGACGCCGCCCGCTGGATGGCGCGCGGCGACTACAGCCGGCGGGTCCGCGTCGACCGCCGCGACGAGCTGGGCGAGCTGGCCGGGACCTTCAACAGCATGGCCGCCGACCTGGAAGCCGCCGACCGGCACCGCAAGGAGCTGGTGGCCAACGTCTCGCACGAGCTGCGCACCCCGATCGCGGCGCTGCGCGCGGTGCTGGAGAACGTGGTGGACGGGGTCTCCGAGGCCGATCCGGCGACGATGGACATCGCGCTGCGGCAGACCGAGCGCCTGGGCCGCCTGGTGGAGCACCTGCTGGACCTGTCCAGGCTCGACAACGGCGTGGTGCCGCTGCACTCGCGCCGCTTCGAGGTGTGGCCCTACCTGGCGGGCGTGCTCAAGGAGGCCAACATGACCAAGGGTCAGGGGCACTCCCGCACCGACGTCCACCTCCATCTGGAGGTGACCCCCTCGGACATGGTCGCGTACGCCGACACCGAACGGCTGCACCAGGTGGTCGCCAACCTGATCGACAACGCCGTCAAGCACAGTCCGCCCCACGGCCGGGTGACGGTGCGGGCACGCCCGGGCCGGGCGCCGCTGAGTCTGGAGCTGGAGGTGCTGGACGAGGGCCCGGGCATCCCGGAGGCGGACCGCGCCAGGGTCTTCGAGCGCTTCGGCCGCTCCGCCCCGGCCGAGGGCGGAGACGGCGGCACGGGGCTGGGGCTGGCCATCGCGCGCTGGGCGGTGGATCTGCACGGCGGGCGGATCGGGGTGGCCGAGTCCCCGCGCGGCTGCCGGATCCTCGTCACCCTTCCCGGCGATACGTCCGGACTGGAGTTGACGTAGGCTCGAAGCAGCCGCGAGGTGAGGGAGCGAGGCATGGGGCCACTCCCTGGGCCGCTCCTTCCCTGAAGCAGTCGAACCATGTTCATTTCCCGCCACAGAAAGCGCCGAAACGCGCCTGTGGATGTGACTTAGACGACGCAAACACCATGCCGACTGCACCGAACGGCGCAGGGAGCGTAGCCTTTATTTCTGCTGTCCACCCACACAGGTAAGCGGAAGAGGGCGGTTGCCGCCGTGTCGCCACAGGCCCCCAAGACTTCGAGTTCTCCCAGGACCGAACAGGACGGGCAGGGCAAGAGTCCTGCCGCCGGTTTCGGTGCCAACGAGTGGCTCGTCGACGAGATCTACCAGCAGTACCTCCAGGACCCCAACTCAGTGGACCGGGCCTGGTGGGACTTCTTCGCCGACTACAAGCCGGGACAGGCCGCCGGAGGTGCCGCGGCCCCCAGCGCGTCGAAGCCCGCGGGTGAGCCCCCGGCGTCACAGGCCTCTCAGCCGCGGCAGACGGCGCCCGCCGCGAAGGCCCCCGCGGCCGAGCCCTCCAAGGCCGAGCCCGCGAGGAGCGAGCCGGCCGCCAAGCCCGCCGCCAAGGCCGCTCCTCCCAAGAGCGAGCCCGCCAAGCCCGCGGCCAAGGCCGAGACCGCCGAGGGCGGGGACGGCCAGGCGGCCGGACCGGAGTACGTGCCGCTGCGCGGCCCGTCCGCCGCGGTCGCCCGGAACATGAACGCCTCGCTGGAGCTGCCCACCGCCACGTCGGTGCGCGCGATCCCGGTGAAGCTGCTCATCGACAACCGCATCGTCATCAACAACCACCTCAAGCGCGCCCGCGGCGGCAAGGTGTCCTTCACGCACCTCATCGGCTACGCCATGGTGCAGGCGCTCAAGGCGATGCCGTCGATGAACCACTCGTACACCGAGAAGGACGGCAAGCCGACGCTGGTCAAGCCCGACCACGTCAACCTCGGCCTGGCCATCGACCTGGTCAAGCCCAACGGCGACCGCC
Source organism: Streptomyces sp. ICN903 (assembly GCF_022015835.1). Taxonomy (NCBI): domain Bacteria; kingdom Bacillati; phylum Actinomycetota; class Actinomycetes; order Kitasatosporales; family Streptomycetaceae; genus Streptomyces; species Streptomyces sp. ICN903. The sequence goes on from NZ_JAKMAY010000059.1 coordinate 7,232, forward strand.
AGCTCGTGGTGGCCGCCATCAAGAAGGCCGAGACGCTGACCTTCTTCGAGTTCTGGCAGGCCTACGAGGACATCGTGCGCCGCGCCCGGAACAACAAGCTGACGATGGAGGACTTCTCCGGCGTCACCGCGTCGCTGACCAACCCCGGCGGCATCGGCACCGTCCACTCGGTGCCGCGCCTGATGCCCGGCCAGGGCCTGATCATCGGTGTCGGCGCGATGGAGTACCCGGCGGAGTTCCAGGGCACCTCGCAGGACACCCTGAACAAGCTGGGCGTCTCCAAGGTCATGACGCTGACCAGCACCTACGACCACCGTGTGATCCAGGGCGCCGCCTCCGGCGAGTTCCTGCGGATCATGCACCAGCTGCTGCTCGGCGAGAACGACTTCTACGACGAGATCTTCAAGGCGCTGCGCATCCCCTACGAGCCGGTGCGCTGGCTGCGCGACATCGACGTCTCCCACGACGACGACGTCACCAAGGCCGCCCGCGTCTTCGACCTGATCCACTCCTACCGGGTCCGCGGCCACGTCATGGCCGACACCGACCCGCTGGAGTACAAGCAGCGCAAGCACCCCGACCTGGACATCACCGAGCACGGGCTCACCCTGTGGGACCTGGAGCGGGAGTTCGCGGTCGGCGGCTTCGCCGGCAAGTCCCTGATGAAGCTGCGCGACATCCTGGGCGTGCTGCGCGACTCGTACTGCCGCACCACCGGCATCGAGTACATGCACATCCAGGACCCCAAGCAGCGCAAGTGGATCCAGGACCGCGTCGAGCGCCCGCACTCCTCCCTGGAGCGCGACGAGCAGCTGCGCATCCTGCGCAGGCTGAACGCCGCCGAGGCGTTCGAGGTCTTCCTGCAGACCAAGTACGTGGGCCAGAAGCGCTTCTCGCTGGAGGGCGGCGAGTCCGTCATCCCGATGCTGGACGCCGTGCTCGACGCCGCCGCCGAGGCGCGTCTGGACGAGGTCGTCATCGGCATGGCCCACCGCGGCCGCCTCAACGTGCTGGCCAACATCGTGGGCAAGTCCTACGCCCAGATCTTCCGCGAGTTCGAGGGCAACCTCGACCCGAAGTCGATGCACGGCTCCGGCGACGTGAAGTACCACCTGGGCGCCGAGGGCACCTTCACCGGCCTGGACGGCGAGGAGATCAAGGTCTCCCTCACCGCCAACCCCTCCCACCTGGAGGCGGTGGACCCGGTCGTGGAGGGCGTGGCCCGCGCCAAGCAGGACATCATCGGCAAGGGCGGCACGGACTTCACCGTCCTGCCCGTCCAGCTGCACGGCGACGCGGCCTTCGCCGGCCAGGGCGTGGTGGCCGAGACGCTGAACATGTCGCAGCTGCGCGGCTACCGCACCGGCGGCACCGTGCACGTGGTCATCAACAACCAGGTCGGCTTCACCGCCCCGCCGGAGTCGGCGCGCTCCTCGATGTACGCCACGGACGTGGCGCGGATGATCGAGGCGCCGGTCTTCCACGTCAACGGCGACGACCCGGAGGCCTGCGTGCGCGTGGCGCGGCTGGCCTTCGAGTTCCGCCAGGCGTTCAACAAGGACGTGGTGATCGACCTCATCTGCTACCGCCGCCGCGGTCACAACGAGGCCGACAACCCGCACTTCACCCAGCCGCTGATGTACAACCTGATCGACAAGAAGCGCTCGGTGCGCAAGCTCTACACCGAGTCGCTGATCGGCCGGGGCGACATCACGCTGGAGGAGGCCGAGCAGGCTCTCCAGGACTTCCAGGGGCAGCTGGAGAAGGTCTTCACCGAGGTCCGCGACGCCACCAGCCAGCCGGCCCCGGCGGAGGTTCCGGCCCCGCAGGCGGAGTTCCCGGTCTCGGTGGACACCGGCGTCAGCGCGGAGGTCCTCAAGCGGATCGCCGAGTCCCAGGTCAACATCCCCGAGCGGATCACCGTCCACCCCAGGCTGCTGCCGCAGCTCCAGCGCCGCGCGGCGATGGTGGAGGAGGACAGGATCGACTGGGCGATGGGCGAGACGCTCGCCGTCGGCTCGCTGCTGATGGAGGGCACCCCCGTCCGGCTGGCCGGCCAGGACTCCCGCCGCGGCACCTTCGGCCAGCGCCACGCGGTGCTGGTGGACCGGGAGACCGGCGAGGACTACACCCCGCTGCTGTACCTGTCCGAGGACCAGGCCCGCTTCAACGTCTACGACTCGCTGCTGAGCGAGTACGCGGCGATGGGCTTCGAGTACGGCTACTCCCTGGCCCGCCCCGAGGCGCTGGTGATGTGGGAGGCGCAGTTCGGCGACTTCGTCAACGGCGCGCAGACGGTCGTGGACGAGTTCATCTCCTCGGCCGAGCAGAAGTGGGGCCAGACCTCCGGCGTCACGCTGCTGCTGCCGCACGGCTACGAGGGCCAGGGCCCGGACCACTCCTCGGCCCGGATCGAGCGCTTCCTCCAGCTGTGCGCGCAGAACAGCATGACGGTCGCGATGCCGACCCTGCCGTCGAACTACTTCCACCTGCTGCGCTGGCAGGTGCACAACCCGCACCACAAGCCGCTGGTCGTCTTCACCCCGAAGTCGATGCTCCGGCTCAAGGCGGCGACCTCGAAGGCGGCGGAGTTCACCTCCGGCGGCTTCCGCCCGGTCATCGGCGACGCCTCGGTGGACCCGGCCCAGGTGCGCAAGGTCGTCTTCTGCTCCGGCAAGGTCTACTACGACCTCGCCGCCGAGCGGAGCAAGCGGGGCGTGACCGACACCGCGATCATCCGGCTGGAGCGGCTGTACCCGCTGCCCAGCAAGGAGATCCAGGCCGAGATGGCCCGCTACTCCGGCGCCTCGACGATCGTGTGGGCGCAGGAGGAGCCGGCGAACCAGGGCGCGTGGCCGTTCATCGCCCTCAACCTGGTGGACCACCTCGACCTGTTCATCGGCTCGGGGAAGGCCCCGAACGCGGACCGGCTGCGCCGGGTCTCGCGTCCGTCGTCCTCCTCCCCGGCGGTGGGCTCCGCCAAGCGCCACCAGGCCGAGCAGCAGCAGCTGGTCAACGAGGTCTTCGACCTCTGAGCCGGCGAGGCCGGCCAGACCGGCGAAAGGGCCGGGGGCGGCCCGCCGCCGCCCGCAGGCCCCGTGGGGCCCGTACCGTCACCTCGACGGTACGGGCCCCACGCCCGTGGTACCCACGCACCCCATCAGGCCCCGACAGGAGACGGCCATGTACTTCACCGACCGCGGTATCGAGGAGCTGGCGCAGCGGCGCGGCGAGGAGGAGGTCACCTTCGAGTGGCTCTCCGAGCAGCTGCGGACCTTCGTCGACCTCAACCCGGACTTCGAGGTGCCCGTGGAGCGGCTGGCGACCTGGCTGGCGCGCCTGGACGACGAGGACGAGTGACGGCGGGCGGCCCGCGCGCCGGCCGTGCGGCCGTGCGCTTCCCTTGACTTCCCGCGACCGCGATATATCGTGTCTTCACAGGGACGCGATATGTCGTCGTACGCCGATGCAGGGGAGGCCGCCGTGCCAGGCCGGTCCGAGTGGTCCGTGGACGCGCCGTGCGCGCTCGTCTTCGAGGAGGACGTTCACACCCTGCGGGTGCGCGTGGTGGGCGGCGCGGTGAACGTCGTCGGCACCGACGCCCCGCCCGCCAGACTGGAGGTCGGGGCCGTCACCGGGCCCCCGCCGACCGTCCGGCTGGAGGACGGCACGCTCACGGTCGCCTACGACGACCTGCCCTGGAAGGGCTTCCTCACCCTCCTCGACCGCGAGACATGGCCGCACAGCGCCGACGTCTCGCTCGCCGTGCCCGCCGGCGTCCGGGTCGAGGTCGGCGTGGTCGGGGCCGACGCGGTGGTCACCGGCATCGAGGGGCGCACCGAGGTGCGCGGGGTCACCGGCGGCATCACGCTGGTGGGCCTGCGCGGCGACGTACGGGCCGACACCGTCTCCGGCGACGTGCAGGCGCAGGGCGTGACGGGGGGCCTGCGCTTCAACTCCGTCTCCGGCGACCTGACGGTCATCGACGGCGGCGGCTCGCCGGTGCGGGCCGACTCCGTCAGCGGCGACATGGCGGTCGACCTGGCCCCGGCACGGGAGCGGCGGCGCACCGACGTCCGGCTGAGTTCCGTGTCGGGCGGGATAGCCCTGCGGCTGCCGGAGCCGGCCGACGCCGCCGTGGAGGCGGGCACCGCCGCGGGCGCCGTCTCCTGCGCCTTCGAGGAGCTGCGGATCTCGGGGCAGTGGGGCGCCAGGCGTGTCACCGGCACCCTCGGCACGGGCGACGGACTGCTGCGGGCCACCACCGTCTCCGGCTCGATCGCCCTGCTGCGCCGTCCGGAGCCGGAAGCCGCCGAGGAGGCCGGCGCCCCCTTCGCGACCGGCGGCACACCCTCGCCGGCCGAGCCCTCCCCCCGTAAGGACGTGTGACATGCCCCCCGTCTTCGCCCACGGCCGACTGCGCCTGTACCTGCTGAAGCTGCTCGACGAGGCGCCGCGCCACGGCTACGAGGTGATCCGGTTGCTGGAGGAGCGCTTCCAGGGGCTGTACGCGCCCTCGGCAGGCACCGTCTACCCGCGGCTGGCCAAGCTGGAGGCCGAGGGGCTGGTCAGCCACACCACCGAGGGCGGCCGCAAGGTCTACTCGCTCACCGACGCCGGCCGCGCCGAACTCGCCGACAGGCAGGGCGAGCTGACCGAGCTGGAGCTGGAGCTCCACCGGTCGCTGGCGGCGCTGGCCGCCGACATCCGCGAGGACGTCAGCGGCGCGGCCGGCGACCTGCGCCGCGAGCTGCGCGAGGCGGCCGAGCGGACCCGCGGCGCCGGGCGGACCCCGGGCGCCGAAGGAGGCGAAGACTCCGGGGGCGGCGGTACGTCCGCGCCCGGCTGGGAGAAGGCGTGGGAGAGCATCCGGGAGGGCTCCTGGGGCGACGAGGACGCGCTGCGGGCCGCGCGCGAGGAGATGCGCCGGGCCGGTGAGCAGTGGAAGGAGCAGGCCCGCCGCGCCCGCCAGGAGGCCCAGCAGGCCCGGCTCCAGGCGCGCAGGGCCCGGCAGGCGCGGGACGCCGCCCGCCGGGAGGCCGAGCGGATCGCCCGCCAGGTCCAGGAGCAGGTCCAGTCGCACGCCCAGCAGGGCGACTGGCAGGGCGCGGTGCGCGCGGGCATGTCGGAACTGGGCAGGCACCTGGGCGGGCTGGGAGGCCTGAGCGGTCTGGGTGACCTGGGCGGCGCAGGCGGCCGGGCCACGCCCCGGCCGAAGCGGCCGAAGCGGGCGGAGCCGGACGAACGGGCGGGCGCGGCGCGGGCGGCGGCCCCGGAGTGGGCCGAGGAGCCCGCCACGCCGTCCGGCGACCCCCGGCGCGATCTGGAGCGGCTGCTGGACCGGTTCCGCGACGACGTGCGGGACGCGGCCCGCGACCACGGCGTGGACGAGGAGCGGCTGCGCGAGGCCCGCCGCCATCTGTCGACGGCGGCGGCCCACATCGTCTCCCTGCTGCGCTCGCCCGGTCCGGGCGGCCCCGGCGGCACGGACGGCGCCGGCGGCCCCGGAGCCTGAGAAGCACGGTGGCCCGCCTCCCCGGGAGCGGTGGCGGGCCACCGGACCGCCAGACCGTCAGACCGTCAGACCGTTAGGACGATCTTGCCGAAGAGGTCGCCCGCCGCCATCTTCTCGAAGCCCTCACGGGCCCGGTCCAGCGGCAGCGTGGAGTCGATCACCGGGCGCACGCCCTTGGCCGCGCAGAAGTTCAGCAGCCCGGCCAACTCCTCCTTGGAGCCCATCGTGGAGCCGACGACCTTCAGCTCCAGGAAGAAGATCCGGTTCAGCTCGGTGGCCGGCGGGTTCGGGCCGCTGGTGGCGCCCGAGATGACCAGTCTGCCGCCGGGCTTGAGGGACTTCACCGAGTGGGACCAGGTGGCGGCCCCGACCGTCTCGATCACCGCGTCCATCCGGTGCGGCAGCCGCGCACCGCTCTCGAACGCCGCCTCAGCGCCCAGCTCCTCGGCCCGCCTGCGCTTGGCCTCGTCCCGGCTGGTGGCGAAGACCCGCAGGCCCGCCGCCGCGCCCAGCACGATGGCGGCCGTGGCGACGCCGCCGCCCGCGCCCTGTACCAGGACGGAGTCCCCGGGGCGCACCTCGGCGTTGGTGAAGAGCATCCGGTAGGCGGTCAGCCACGCCGTCGGCAGGCAGGCGGCCTCCTCGAAGGAGAGCTCCTTCGGCTTGGGCAGGACGTTCCACTGCGGTACGGCGACCCGTTCGGCGAAGGTGCCCTGGTACTTCTCGGTCAGGATCGAGGGCCGCTCCCGCGGCCCGACCCCGTGCCCGGTCGCGCCGATGACGGAGTAGAGCACGACCTCGTTGCCGTCGGCGTCCACCCCGGCCGCGTCGCAGCCGAGGATCATCGGCAGCGACTCCTCGCCGAGGCCGACGCCGCGCAGGGACCACAGGTCGTGGTGGTTGAGGGAGGCCGCCTTGACGTCGATGGTCGTCCAGCCGAGCGGAACGTCCGGCTCCGGACGCTCGCCCAGCTCCAGTCCGGTCAGCGGCTTGTCTCGGTCGATGCGCGCGGCATAGGCAGCAAACATGATCCAAACCCTAGGCCGAGCCGGGCCACCGCGGAACAGGACAGCCGTGTGACACTCGCCGCCGGCCCGCACGGACAGTCGGCCCGCACGGACGGCCGGGCGGCGCCGCCGGCCCGGACGGCGCCGGAAAGGCGGGAGGGCGGTGCGGGCCCCGGTCCGGGGTCCGCACCGCCCTCGCGACGGCGTCCGCCTCTCAGAGGACCTTCGACAGGAACGCCTTGGTCCGCTCGTGCTGCGGATCGGTCAGCACATCGCGCGGGTGGCCCGACTCCACGACCACGCCGTCGTCCATGAAGACCAGCGAGTCGCCGACCTCCCGGGCGAAGCCCATCTCGTGGGTGACGACGACCATCGTCATGCCGTCCTCGGCCAGCCCCCGCATGACGTCCAGCACCTCGCCGACCAGCTCCGGGTCGAGCGCCGAGGTGGGCTCGTCGAAGAGCATCAGCTTGGGCTCCATCGCCAGCGCGCGGGCGATGGCCACACGCTGCTGCTGGCCGCCGGAGAGCTGGGAGGGGTAGTTGTCCGTCCGGTTGCCGAGTCCGACCCTCTCCAGCAGCTTCAGGGCCCGCTCCCGGGCCGCCGCCTTCGACTCGCCCTTGACCTGGACGGGCGCCTCCATGACGTTCTCCACCGCGGTCATGTGCGGGAAGAGGTTGAAGCGCTGGAAGACCATGCCGATGTCACGGCGCTGGGCCGCGACCTCGCGCTCCTTGAGCTCGTAGAGCTTGTCGCCCTTCTGCCGGTAGCCGACCAGGTGGCCGTCGACCGACAGCCGCCCGGCGCTGATCTTCTCCAGGTGGTTGATGCAGCGCAGGAAGGTGGACTTGCCGGAGCCGGACGGACCGACCAGGCAGAACACCTCGCCCGCGGCGACCTCCAGGTCGATGCCCTTGAGGATGTGTGCGTGGCCGAAGGACTTGTGGACGCCCTCCGCCTTCACCATCGGGACAGCTGGGGTGGTCATACCGTCTTCCCTCCCACCCGGCTCGGCGTGCGGAACGAGGTGAGGCTCCCGCGCACCCGCTGCCACGGCGTGGGCGGCAGGTTGCGGGACGAGCCGCGCTGGAAGTAGCGCTCCAGGTAGAACTGGCCGACGCTGAAGATCGTGGTGAGGATCAGGTACCAGATGGTCGCCACCAGCAGCAGCTCCATCACCTCGAGGTTGCGCGAGGAGATCCTGGTGGCGGAGAACAGCAGCTCGCTGTACTGGATGGCGTAGGCCAGCGACGAGGTCTTGAGCATGTTGATGAACTCGTTGCCCGTCGGCGGGATGATGACCCGCATGGCCTGCGGCAGCACGATGCGGCGCATGGTGCGCGAGCCGGTCATGCCGAGCGCGTGGGCCGCCTCGGTCTGTCCCTCGTCCACCGACTGGATGCCCGCGCGGCTGATCTCGGCCATGTAGGCGGCCTCGTTCAGGCCCAGGCCCAGCAGCGCGGCGAGGAACGGCGTCATCACGTCGTTCATCTCGTCGCGGTAGAAGCCCAGGTCCAGGACCGGGAAGATCAGCGCCAGGTTGTACCAGATCAGCAGCTGCACCAGGACCGGGGTGCCGCGGAAGACCCAGATGTAGCCCCAGGCGACGGACGACATCACCGGGTTCTTCGACAGCCGCATCACCGCGAGGACGGTGCCGAGCACCACGCCCATGAACATGGCGAGCAGGGTGATCCACAGGGTGTTGACCGCACCGGTGAGGATCGTCTCGTGGTTGAGGTAGCGCCCCACCGTCGGCCAGGTGATGTCGGCGCCCACGAAGGCCGCCACCACCAGGCCGAACAGGACGAGCACGATCGCGGCGCTTATCCAGCGGCCGTAGTGGCGCACCGGGATGGCCTTGACGGCCTCGGGCGGTACCGGGGAGTTCTTGGTCACCGGCACCGCACCGCCCGCCCCGGCTCCACCGCCCTCGGTGTTGGAGGCCGGCACCGGCGCGGGTGGTGCCTTGTCTTCAGGTTCGGACACGGAGAGTTACCTTTGCTGTGGAACTACGGAGGTTCGCTGTGGCTCACTTGCCGCCGTTGACGGTGGCCTCCTCGACTCCGGCGTCGGTGACCTCCCACTTCTCCAGGACCTTCTGGTACTCGCCGTTCTCGATGATGGCGTCCAGGGCCGCCTTGATGGCGTCGCGCAGCTCGGTGTTCTCCTTGCTGACGGCGATGCCGTAGGGGGCGGCGTCGATCTGGTCGCCGACGACCTCGAAGTCCTCGCCGCCGCCGGAGGTCTTGGCGTTGTACGCGGCGACCGGGTAGTCGTTGATGTCGGCGACCGCGCGGCCCTGCTTGACCTGGAGGAGGGCCTCGGTGTCCTTGTCGAAGGCGAGGATCTTGATCGGCTTGTCGCACTTCTCGCTCTGCGCCTCGGCGAGCTCCTCGTTCGCCGTGCCGCGCTGGAGCGCGACGGTCTCGCCGCAGAGGTCCTCCAGGGACTCGATGCCCTCCGGGTTGCCCTTCTTGACCAGGATCGAGGAGCCGGCCCGGAAGTAGTCGACGAAGTCGACGCCCTCTCCGACCTTCTTGCCCTTGTCGTCCAGGCCCTCCTGGCGCTGCTTGGTGTCGGTCATCGCCGACATGATGATGTCGTGGCGGCCGGAGTTCAGACCGGTGATCAGCCCGTCGAAGGTGCCGTTGCCGAACTCGAACTCGACGCCGAGCTGCTTGCTCAGGGCCTCGCCCAGGTCGGGGTCGATACCGGCGATCTCGTCGTTCTCGTCGTAGAACTCGACCGGCGCGTAGGCGATGTCCGAGCCGACCTTGATGACGCCGGCGGACTGGATGTCCTTGGGAAGCTTGTCGAACAGCGGGGCCTCGGAGCTCTTGGCCTCGCCGCCGCCTCCCTCGCCGCCCTTGTCGGTCTGGTCCCCGCACGCGGTCAGCAGCAGGGAGCCGGTGATCGCGACGGCCGCGGCGGCGGCCAGGCGCCGGCGCGCGGACGGCCCGCGGGAGCCTTCCACCGAGGGCAGGGGGCGGTTGGTGCGTACGGTCATGAGGAGTCCTCCTGCGGGGTGATGTGGAGTGTCCGGTGGCCGGCCGGGCACGCCCGGGCGCGCGGCGACACTGCGTGATGGGGGCATCTTGCCATCCGGACACCAGAGGTCAGGATGCCAACCATGTCAAAATCGGATAACGGGCGTCCGGGAACGATCGGCGCCTGACCAGACGTATGCCACCACCCGCCCGCCCGTCTCCGCTCGAACGAGCGGGAGTGCGCACAGAGGGAGAGAGCTTCGTCACTCCCCTCCCGCGGTGTCGATCGGTCTTCCACCCTCCCTACAGGCCCTTTGCCCAGGATGGCCCATATCCGGCGCGGTTCGCGGGCAGCCGGTGAGACGGAAGACATTCGTGCGCGGTGGTGCTCATCCGGTAGAAAGAGCAGTTACACCCCTCACCCGGGGACCAGGGCGTGAGTGCGACGCGCCCGGCGTTCGTCACCCCCTCGACGGCGACCCCATCCGCCGGAGAGGCCGCGGACGTGGTGCCCGCCCGCGCCTCGACCAGGCAGCGGCCACCCTCGATCAGGAATTTCAGCAAAGGGGTCAAACAGTGGCAGCGGAGATCGTCAATTCCCAGGGCGAGCTGGACGGTGGCGTCGAGTCGGCCATCGACCCGGCGTTCGCCCTGCACCGCGGCGGCAAGATGGCGGTCCGGGCGACCGTGCCGGTGCGGGACGCGGACGACCTTTCCCTGGCATACACGCCGGGTGTGGCCAAGGTGTGCAGCGCCATCGCCGAGCAGCCGGAACTGGTCCACGACTACACCTGGAAGTCCCAGGTCGTCGCGGTCGTCACGGACGGCACCGCGGTGCTGGGCCTGGGCGACATCGGCCCGCGGGCGTCGCTGCCGGTGATGGAGGGCAAGGCGATCCTCTTCAAGCAGTTCGGCGGCGTGGACGCGGTCCCGATCGCCCTGGACTGCACCGACGTGGACGAGATCGTGGAGACCGTCGTCCGGCTCGCGCCCTCCTTCGGGGGCGTCAACCTGGAGGACATCTCCGCTCCGCGCTGCTTCGAGATCGAGCGCAGGCTCCAGGAGCGCCTGGACATCCCGGTCTTCCACGACGACCAGCACGGCACGGCGGTCGTCACCCTCGCCGCGCTGCGCAACGCCGCCCGGCTGCGCGGCGTCGCGCTCGGCGAGCTGCGGGCGGTCATCTCCGGGGCCGGCGCGGCCGGGGTGGCCATCGCCAGGATCCTGGTGGAGGCCGGCATCGGCGACGTGGCGGTCTGCGACCGCAAGGGCATCGTCTCGGCCGACCGCGCCGACCTCACCGACGTCAAGCGGGAGCTGGCCGGTTTCACCAACAAGGCCGGGCTGAGCGGGTCGCTGGAGTCCGCGATGGACGGCGCGGACGTCTTCATCGGCGTGTCCGGCGGCACGGTGCCCGAGGGGGCCGTCGCGAGGATGGCGAAGGACGCCTTCGTCTTCGCCATGGCCAACCCCACTCCGGAGATCCACCCGGACATCGCCCGCAAGTACGCCTCGGTCGTCGCCACCGGCCGCAGCGACTACCCGAACCAGATCAACAACGTCCTGGCCTTCCCCGGCATCTTCGCCGGCGCCCTCCAGGTGCGGGCCTCCGAGATCACCGAGGGCATGAAGCTGGCCGCCGCCGAGGCGCTGGCCGCGGTGGTCGCCGACGAGCTGAGCGCCGACCGCGTGATCCCCTCCCCCTTCGACGAGCGGGTCGCCCCGGCTGTGACCTCCGCCGTCGCCGCCGCCGCCCGTGCGGAGGGCGTGGCGCGGCGCTGAGCACCGGCTGAGCGGCCGCTGTGCGACACGGCCGCGCGGGGGGTGGTACGGGACCGGTTCCGTACCACCCCCCGCGGCCTTTCCGCCCGCGAGCCGCCGGCCCCCGGGGCCGGTGGCTCGCCGGCCCCGGTCACTTCAGGCCGAGCACCATCGCGTCGGCCGGCGACGCCCACACCGTGCGCGCCTCGGCGAAGCCCGCCGCGCGCAGCGCCTCCACATGCCAGGCCGCGGACTGCGTCTCGCCGTCGGCGTGGTCCCCCGCCACCGGGTCACCGAAGATCCGGAAGCGCTCGGCGGCCGGCTCCGCCAGCACCGGGTCGGCGGCCGCCGCCGCCCACCAGTCCGCCCAGTCCTGGGTGCCCGTGGCCTTCTCCCGCTCGCGCCGCACCCGGTGGAAGGCGTTCACGGCCTCGTTGATCCGGGGGGTGGCGGGGTCGGGCATGTGGTCGGCGTTGATCAGGATCCCGCCGTCCCGCAGGACGCCCGCGAGCCGCCCGTACAGCGCCCGCAGCTCGTCGGTGCGCAGCCAGTGCAGCGCGGTGGAGGTGAGCACGGCGTCGTACGACCGGTGCGGCAGGGCGTCCGTCCACCGCTCGTCGCGCAGGTCCGCGGTGACGAACGCGGCGCGGGGCTCGTCGGCGAAGTGGCCGCGCGCGATCGTCAGCAGGGCCGGGTCCAGATCGACCCCGGTGCTGGTGGCCCCGGGGAACCGGCGCAGCAGCCGGCCGGTGATGCTGCCCGTGCCACAGGCCAGGTCCAGCACCCTGGGCCCGGTCCCCACCAGCGCCTCGACGGCGTCGAGCATCGCCGCGAAACGCTCCTCCCGGTCGGGCAGGTACCACTCCTGCTGCCGGTCCCAGCTCTCCTGCCAGTGCCTCCACCGCTCGGTTCCGGCCGTACCCGCCGAAGCGCCCGCCCCCGGCCCGGTCTCCGTGTCCGCCTGCGTCACGACAACCTCCCGCACCCTGGATACGTAATAGCCTGTAGTGAGGGACGACCCTTACCCGCCCCTCTCCACGACCATAGAGCGCGCCCGTAAGGACCACAAGTGGAACTGAACTATTACTCGGACTTCGCCGTGCGGCTGGTCAACACCGAGCAGCCGCGGCGCGGCGAGGACACGCTCACCTCCGTGGAAGCCGTACGCGCCCTCTTCGGCCCGGGCCAGAGCGCCGCACGGCGCGCCACGGAGGCCGACGTGACCCGGCTGCGGGGGGTGCGCACCCGGCTGCGCGCGGTCTTCACGGCCGCCTCCGAGGGGGACGAGACCAGGGCCGTGGACCTGCTCAACGCCCTGCTGATGGAGTTCCCGGCCAGCCCGCAGATCTCCGGCCACGAACACCTCGACGACGCCGGCCGCCCCCGCTGGCACATGCACCTGGCCGACCACCCCGCCAACGCCACCGCCGGATACGCGGCCGTCGCCTGCATGGGCCTGGCCTTCCACCTCACCGACCTGGGCGTGGACCGGCTGGGCGTCTGCCAGGCCGACCCCTGCCGCAACGCCTACCTGGACACCTCGACCAACCGCTCCCGGCGCTACTGCTCCGACCGATGCGCCACCCGCGCCAACGTCGCCGCCTACCGGGCCCGCAAACGCCTGGAGAGCAGCGGCCGCAGCGCCGAGAAGACCCAGCCCAGCAACGCGCCCGGGGTTCGCTGAACCTGTCGAAGGGGCCGCAGCCGCACCCACGCCCGCGCCACCACCAGCTCGTCGGGCACCACCCCGAACTCGCGGCTGTCGTTGAGCACCGACGGGTTGTCACCCTGCACCCACCAGCCGCCGTCCCGCCGCCCCACGGCCCGCTTGACGATCAGCAGGTCGTGCTGGAAGGGGTGCCGCACCACGACCACGTGCCCGGGCCGCACCGCTCCCCCGTAGCGCACCACCAGCAGGTCGCCGGGGCGCAGCGTCGGCTCCATCGACGGGTTGTAGACCTCGGCCAGCCCTATCCGCAGCAGCCCGCGGCCCTCCTGCTCCTCCGCCCGCTCCGGCATCCGCCGCACCTCCGGTCCCGTCCTCGCCCCTGCGCCCTCCTTGTGTACCCTCCTGGTCCCCGCGTCCCTCGGACTTTTGTCCCAGGCGAGTGGGGGCACACGCGAAAAGGCGCTCCTCACGGAGTAATCTCGCACGTGAGAAGACGATCACGAGGAAGGACAGCTCTATGCTCTCCCGCCTGTTCGCCCCGAAGGTGAAGGTCAGCGCCCACTGCGACCTTCCCTGCGGCGTCTACGACCCGGCCCAGGCCCGCATCGAGGCCGAGTCGGTCAAGGCCATCCAGGAGAAGTACCAGGCGAACGACGACCCGCACTACCGGGCTCGTGCGACGTACATCAAGGAGAACCGGGCCGAGCTCGCCAAGCACCACATCTCGGTGCTGTGGAGCGACTACTTCAAGGCCCCGCACTTCGAGAAGTACCCGCAGCTCCACCAGCTGGTGAACGACGCCCTCAAGGCCGCCTCGGCCGCCAAGGGCTCCACCGACCCGGCCACGGGCCAGAAGCTGCTGGACCTCATCGCCGAGATCGACAAGATCTTCTGGGAGACCAAGAAGGCCTGACCAGGGATCCGGGGCCCGGCCCCGGCCCATCCAGGACCCACCGGTCCTTCCTTCCGCGCCCGGCCCGCGGGTTCCCCACCCGGAACCCGCGGGCCGGGCGCGGCCCTTTCCGGCCGGCCTCCACCGCCGGCCGCCGTGGCGGCCGACGGACGGGGCCGGCGCGGGCTCAGGAGGCCGTGCGGTGGTGGACCAGTGCCAGGTGCGGGTCCGCCTGGCCCGGGGCGGGTGCCGGGTCGGCGTGCACCAGGGCCGCGGTCAGTTTCGGAACCGCGTGCAGCAGCGCGTGCTCGGCCTCCACCGCGATCCGGTGCGCCCGGCGCACGCTGAGGTCTCCGTCGACGACGACGGCGACCTCGGCGCGCAGCCGGTGACCGATCCAGCGCATCCTCAACTCGCCCACCCCGCGCACACCTTCGACGCCCAGCAGGGCCTCCTCCGCGGTGTCGACCAGGCCGGGGTCGACGGCGTCCATGACCCGGTGGAACACCTCCCGGCAGGCGTCGCGCAGCACCAGCAGGATCGCCGCGGTGATCGCCAGGCCCACGACCGGATCGGCCAGTCGCCAGCCCAGCGCGGCACCGCCGGCACTGAGCAGGACCGCCAGCGAGGTGAAGCCGTCGGTGCGGGCGTGCAGGCCGTCGGCGACCAGGGCGGCCGAGCCGATCCGCCGGCCGACCCGGATGCGGTAGCGGGCCACCCACTCGTTGCCGACGAAGCCGGTGACCGCGGCGGCGGCCACGGCCGGGATGTGCTCCATGTCCCGGGGGTCGGTCAGCCGGCCGATCGCGGTCCACGCGGCCAGTGCGGCGGAGGCGGCGATGGCGGCCACGATGACGACGCCGGCCAGGTCCTCGGCCCGGCCGTAGCCGTAGGTGAAGCGGCGGGTAGCCGCCCGGCGCCCGAGCAGGAAGGCGATCCCCAGCGGCACAGCGGTCAGCGCGTCGGCGAGGTTGTGCACGGTGTCGCCGAGCAGGGCCACCGACCCGGACATCGCCACCACGACCAGCTGGGCCAGGGCGGTGGCACCCAGTACGGCCAGGGAGACCCACAGCGCGCGCAGGCCGCGGGCCGAGGACTCCAGCACACGGTCGGTCCTGTCGGCCGACCCGTGCGCGTGCGGGGTGAACAGGTGCGCCGCCCGGCGGCGTGTCCGGGACCACCGGCCGCCCGGCCCGTGGCGGTGCCCGCCCTGCTCCTGTCCACGTTCGTGCCCGCGTTCGTGTCGGTGGGCGGGTCCGTGGGTGTGCTCGCTCCCCTCCATGCGGCCTACCGTGGCACGGGAAACCCATTGCGGCTACAGCCGACATACACGCTGTGACCAGGTGCGACACGCTCGCAGATGCGCTCGATGAGCCCCTGCGGACAAGGGGCGCTGTCACAGGCGACCGGCAGGGTCGCGGCCATGACCGACACCTCCTCGGCGATCGCCGGCTACTGGGACGCGGCCGCACCCTCCTTCGACGACGAACCCGACCACGGGCTGCGCGCCGAGCGCACCCGCGGGGCCTGGGCCCACCGGCTCCGGGAGTGGGCGCCACCCGCCCCGGCCGAGGTCCTGGACGCGGGCTCTCGCCCGGCCCCGCAAGACTGTCGGCGAACTCGTGCGGAGGCCGACCATCCCGTTCCGAAGGGGTGCGAGTCGGTACTCGCACCCCTTCGGGAGTCCGGGGAACCGCTCACTTCCCCTCACCGTCCTGGCACCGCGCCACCGTTCAACCGGCCGCCTCCCGGACGCCGCCGGGCCGGCGGCACGACGGCGCCGTGGGGCCGCCGGCCCGGCCGGTCGTCGCGGCTCAGACGAGCTGGCCGGTCCGGCGGGCGAGCTGGGCGCGCCCGAACAGCAGGGCGTAGCCGGGCGGCAGACGGTCGATGATCCGGTCGAGCAGGTCCTCGTCGGCGAGTTCGGCGACCACGCTCAGCACCGAGCTGACGTCCCAGCGCGCCGTCGCCGGGGTCGCGCCCTCGATGCGGGCCGCGACGCTGTCGACGAACTGCGCGCCGCTGAGCGGCTTGACCACCTTGAGCTGGTCGGTCAGCACGCGCATGCCCTCCTGCGGGAGGCGGACGGCCAGCTCCGTGCGCTCGGCACCGGTGAGATGGCCTCCGAGCGCCGAGAGCACGATCCGGGAGACGCGCTCCGCCTCCTTGGCCGTCGGGTACTGCCCCCGCTCGCGTACCTGCGCCACGAAATCGCTCCACCGCATGATCCATCTCCCCTTCCGCACTGACTGGTACCGGTGAGGTGGTCGGCACGGGCCGTCGCCCGCTGCCCCGCCAAGAGCGCGGGGCAGTCGGCGGTGCGGCACTGAGTGCAATGCCCTCTGCCCATCTGTATAGCTCAGGTCAAGAAAACTTGACAACAGTCGGCTCAGAGGTACGCAGCCACCTCGTATCAGCCCTGGTCCGGGGAGGCGCGACAACGGGCTTCCGTCGACCGAGGCGTACACCCATGTGCCCGGGAAAAACGCTTTCATACGGCACGGGTCACGGCGTTCGCGAAGGCATACGCACCACCTGCGGCGACGGCGCACGGGGGCGCGCCCGCCCGACACCTCCTCTCCTTCCGTCTCACACGGCGCTGACCTCGGCTTCCCCTCGCCTCGCGGGACTCCGCCCTTCATCTCGGGGTGCATTGGGGAAGGAAAAGTCCGATGCGTCGTATGACGGATTTCACACTCGCCCCGGAGGCGCGGCGGAATCCCACCCCTCCGCGTCGGGCGCGCTCCTCCGAAGAGCGGGCCGCTCTTCCGCGCGCTTTCGGAAAATCCCGGTCCTCCGTCTTCCGGCGGCATCTGCCGTCACGAACGCAATCCGCCGTCGGCGCGCGGCGGCCTCGGCGACGGCCGTGTCCCCGGCGGCGCCCGTACGGGCGTCCCACCGTGCCCGGCCGACCGGTGACACGGGGTGCCACAACGGCGCGACAATGGCGGGGTGAGCAGCGCACCGCCTCCTCCGCCCGGCCCCGGCCCCGTCCCCCCGGGGCCTCCCG
>NZ_JAKMAY010000590.1:0-1072 GCF_022015835.1 Streptomyces sp. ICN903
GTGCTGGCGGGCGGCGCGGGGGGACCGGCGGGGGTGGCGCGCTGCGCGATGAACGCGCCCGCCAGCACCACGGCTCCGCCGAACATCTGGACCGCCGACAGCCGCTCCTCCAGCAGCACCCAGGCCAGCACGGTGGCCACCACCGCTTCCAGGCAGGCCACCACCCCCGCCACCTGCGGCGAGAGCCTGCGCACCGATATCACCCCGGTCAGATAGGCGGCCACGGTGGCAACCAGCACGATCCAGCCCAGCAGTACGGCCGCGGGCACCTGGACGCCGCCGAGACCGGCCGGCCCGGTCCGGCCGCCCAGCACCGACCACTCCATCTCCCAGGGCCGGGCGACGGCGGTGAGCACCAGCGCGCCGATGAGCAGCCCGTAGGCGATGACGCCCAGCGGATCGGGGGCCGCGCCCTTGCCGGACTCCTGGTCGGAGTCGCCGGTCCCGTGGTCGGACAGGACGAAGTAGCCGACCTGGCAGCAGGCGGCGCCCAGCGCCAGCAGCAGCCCCCAGACGTCGAAGCCGAGGCCGGCCCAGATCTCCACCACGCACGCCAGACCGCCGACCGCCAGCACCACCCCGGCCCCCGCCGCCCGGCTCACCGGGCGGCGCTGGACGAAGCGCACCCAGCCCAGCACCAGCGCGGGCGCGAGGTACTCCACCAGCAGGGCGACTCCGACCGGGATGCGGGAGATCGCCGCGAAGTAGCACGCCTGCACGCCCGCGACGGCCAGCAGCCCGAACCCGGCCAGCAGTGCCGGACGCCGCAGCAGCAGGCCGCGGTGGCGCCAGGCCAGCGGCAGCAGCACGACGGCGGCGCCCGCGACCCTGAGCCAGGTGACGTGCAGTGGGTCGAGCCCGGCGTTGATCAGCGGCTTCGCCGCCGGACCGGAGCCGCCGAAGGCGACGGCGGAGACGAGGGCGAGGGTGAGGCCGGCCCTCGCCCTCGAAGGGGCGGCCGGGGATGTCGGGGCATGCACCGGCCCATCATGGCAGCACCCGACAGGAGTGTCAGCGGCTGTGTCCCTGACACAGCCGCGGGGGGCGGGTCTCGGCGCCCCGCGCCCCCGTC
>NZ_JAKMAY010000591.1:0-1071 GCF_022015835.1 Streptomyces sp. ICN903
GACCCGGACTCACCCCCACCGGCGAACCCGCGCCCCAGGGCGCACCCGCCAACGGCGGCCCCTCACTCCACCCCGTAGAACAACCGGTCCACCACCCCCCGGGCACGCCGCGTGATACGCCGGTAGTCCTCCAGCATCTCGCCCACGTGCCCCGGCTCGTACCCCAGGTAGCGGCCGACGGCGGCCAGCTCGCGCGGCTCGGAGGGGAAGGTGTCGCCGGGCCGGCCGCGCACCAGCATCACCGCGTTGCGCACCCGGGTGGCCAGCAGCCACGCCTCGTCCAGGGTCGCCGCGTCCTCCTCACCGATCAGCCCCGCGTCCCGCGCGGCGGCCAGCGCGGCGCGGGTGCGGGTGGTGCGCAGCCCCGGCACCTTCGCTCCGTGGCGCAACTGCACCAGTTGGACCGTCCACTCCACATCCGACAGCCCGCCCCTGCCCAGCTTGGTGTGGGTGGTGGGATCGGCACCGCGCGGCAGCCGCTCGCTCTCCATCCGCGCCTTGAGGCGGCGGATCTCCCGCACCGCGTCCTCCTCCAGGCCGTCCTCCGGATAGCGCAGGGGGTCGATCAGCTCGACGAAGCGGCGGCCCAGGTCCGCGTCGCCCGCCACCGGTTCGGCGCGCAGCAGCGCGTGCCGTTCCCACACCTGCGACCAGCGGCGGTAGTAGGTCCCGTAGGAGGCCAGCGTGCGCACCAGCGGGCCGCTTCTGCCCTCCGGCCGCAGGTCGGCGTCGATGAGCAGCGGCGGGTCGGAGCTGGGCAGCTGCAGGAGGCGGCGCATCTCGCCGGCGACGGCGAGGGCCGCCTCGCCGGCCTCCCGTTCGTCCACGCCCTCTCGCGGTTCGTGGACGAACAGCACATCCGCGTCGGAGCCGTAGTTCAGCTCGCGGCCCCCGAAGCGGCCCATGCCGATGATCGCGAAACGGGTGGGCAGGGTGTCGCCCCAGCGTGCGTCCACCGCCGCCCG
The DNA here is from genome assembly GCF_022015835.1 of Streptomyces sp. ICN903. NCBI lineage: Bacteria > Bacillati > Actinomycetota > Actinomycetes > Kitasatosporales > Streptomycetaceae > Streptomyces > Streptomyces sp. ICN903. Next base: position 966 of record NZ_JAKMAY010000591.1, read on the forward strand.
CAGGGCGCCCGCGACGGTCGCGGCGTTCAGGTCGGACAGCGCCTCCCCCACCCGGTCCACGGCGGCCGCGACGCCGTCGGCGTCCCCGGCACTCCCGGAACCGCCC
>NZ_JAKMAY010000592.1:0-1049 GCF_022015835.1 Streptomyces sp. ICN903
CCGTCCTCGTAGTTCACACTGTTGATCACCGCGCGGCCGCCCAGCCTCTCCAGCCCCGCCGCGATGACGGCCGGCTCGGTGGAGTCCAGAACGATCGGCAGCGTGGAGGCCGTCGCCAGCCGCCCGGCCAGCTCGGCCATGTCCGCCACACCGTCGCGCCCGACGTAGTCCACGCACAGATCCAGCATGTGCGCGCCCTCGCGGATCTGCTCCCGCGCGATCTCCACGCAGTCCTCCCACCGCCCTTCCAGCATGGCGGTGCGGAACTTCTTCGACCCGTTGGCGTTGGTACGCTCCCCGATCGCCAGATACGAGGTGTCCTGCCGGAACGGCACCGCCTGGTACAGCGACGCCGCCCCCGGCTCCGGCCGCACCTCCCGCCCGGCCGGCGCCGCCCCCCGCACCCGCTCGACCACCTGCCGCAGATGCTCCGGCGTCGTGCCGCAGCACCCGCCCACCAGCGACAGCCCGTACTCGGCCACGAACGACTCCTGCGCATCCGCCAGCTCGCCCGGCGTGAGCGGATAGCGCGCACCGTCGGCGGTCAGCTCCGGCAGCCCCGCGTTCGGCATACAGGACAGCGGGATGCGGGAGTGACGGGCCAGATACCGCAGATGCTCGCTCATCTCCGCCGGGCCGGTGGCGCAGTTCAGCCCGATCATGTCGATGCCCAGCGGCTCCAGCGCCGTCAGGGCCGCCCCGATCTCACTGCCCAGCAGCATCGTGCCGGTCGTCTCCACCGTCACCGAGCAGATCACCGGAACCGACACCCCGGCCGCGTCCAGCGCCCGGCGCGCCCCCAGCACCGCCGCCTTGGTCTGCAGCAGGTCCTGGGTGGTCTCGACCAGCAGAGCGTCCGCCCCGCCCGCCAGCAGACCCTCGGCATTGCGCTGATAGGCGTCCCGCAGCGTGCGGTACTCGACATGGCCGAGGGTGGGCAGCTTGGTGCCCGGCCCCATCGCCCCCAGCACCCACCGCTGGCGCCCCGTGTCCCGTGTGAAGGCGTCGGCCACCTCGCGCGCCACCCGGGCCCCGGCCTCGGACAGCTC
>NZ_JAKMAY010000593.1:0-1043 GCF_022015835.1 Streptomyces sp. ICN903
GGACACCCCCGCCCCGCGGTCCCCGGGCCTCACCACCGCCGAGGTCGCCGAGCGCACGGCCCGAGGCCAGGTCAACGACGTCCCCGTGCGGTCCTCCCGCTCCACGGCCGACATCGTCCGCGCCAACGTCTTCACCCGCTTCAACGCCATCATCGGCGTCCTCTTCGCGATCATCCTGGTCGTCGGCCCCATCCAGGACGGCCTGTTCGGCTTCGTCATCCTCGCCAACACCCTCATCGGCATCGTCCAGGAACTGCGCGCCAAGCGGACGCTGGACAACCTGGCCGTCATCGGCGAGTCCAGGCCGACCGTCCGCCGCGACGGCTCCGCCGTCGAGGTCCGCACCAACGAGATCGTCCTGGGCGACCTGGTCGAGCTGGGCCCCGGCGACAAGGTCGTCGTGGACGGCACCGTCACCGAGTCCGACGGCCTGGAGGTGGACGAGTCCCTGCTGACCGGAGAGGCCGACCCCGTCCACAAACGGCCCGGCGACACCGTGATGTCCGGCAGCTTCGTCGTCGCCGGCGGCGGCGCCTTCACCACCACCAGGGTCGGACGCGAGGCGTACGCCGCCCAACTGGCCGAGGAGGCCTCCCGCTTCACCCTCGTCCACTCCGAACTGCGCAGCGGCATCAGCCAGATTCTCAAGTACATCACCTGGATGATCGTTCCTGCCGCGATCGGCCTGGTCCTCAGCCAGCTCCTGGTGGAGGACCACAGCGTCGACGAGGCCATCCGCCGCATGGTCGGCGGCATCGTGCCGATGGTGCCCGAGGGCCTGGTGCTGCTGACCTCCATCGCCTTCGCCATCGGCGTCATCCGGCTGGGACGGCAGCAGTGCCTGGTGCAGGAACTGCCCGCCATCGAGGGCCTGGCCCGCGTGGACACCGTCTGCCTGGACAAGACCGGTACCCTCACCGAGGGCGGCATGGACGTGGCCGAGGTCCGCCCGCTGGACGGCGCCGACCCCGCCCGCGTACGGCAGGTCCTCGCCGCGCTCGGCGGCAGCGACCCCCGCCCCAACGCCAGCCTGAAGGCCATCG
>NZ_JAKMAY010000594.1:0-1037 GCF_022015835.1 Streptomyces sp. ICN903
GGAGGGCGGGAGACACAAGGAGCGAGCCCAGCCCGGCCAGCGCCGCCCCGGCCGGCGCGGCGGCCGGCAGCAGGGAACCCCCGATCCGCCCGCAGGCGTACCCCGCGGCCACCGCCAGCACCGCCAGCAGCACCCCCTCAGGCCGGGCGTCCCGCCCGGCCGCGCACAGCAGCGCCCAGCCGGCACAGCAGCCCAGTAACGCGGCGCCGGCGGCATCCGGCACGCCGCTTCGCTCCGGTGCGGCGGACAGTGATCCGAGCGCCGGTGAAGCCATCGTCTGCGACCCCCCGAGACAAACGGCCGCCGCGCCGGGCCCGGAGGTCCTCCGGACGCACGCCGCGGGCCGTGACGTGGGGCACACCGTAGCCCCTGGGACCGACACCCGGATACGCCCCGGCGGGAACGCTTCCGCCCCGGGCCCGCACGGGCGCCGCGGGAAGCGGCGGCGGGTCCGTAGGCTCACGGCATGGCGACTCCCGACTTCATCCGCGACCTGCGTGCCGACGTGGGACGACGGCTGCTCTTCCTGCCCGGCACCAGCGCCGTCGTCCTCGACGACGCGGACCGCGTCCTGCTCGTACGGCGGGCCGACACCGGCCACTGGTCGATCATCGGAGGCATCCCCGAGCCCGGCGAGCAGCCGGCCGACGCCGTGGTGCGCGAGGTGTACGAGGAGACCGCGGTGCGGGCCGTGCCCGAGCGGCTGGTGCTGGTGCAGACGCTGGCCCCGGTCCGCTACCCCAACGGCGACGTCTGCCAGTTCGTGGACATGTCCTTCCGCTGCCGGGCGGTGGGCGGACGGGCGCGGGTCAACGACGAGGAGTCCCTGGAAGTGGGGTGGTTCGGCCCGGACGAGCTGCCCCCGCTGGAGGAGTTCGCGCTGACGCGCATCGAGCGGGCGGGGAGCGACGGACCCACGTGGTTCCAGACCACCGCGGGGGAGTGAAGTATGGGTGCGACGCACATCGGTGGGGGAGCGGCCGCTGCCTAGGGTGCTGGCCATGACCGCGCCGCGAACCCCGCGTACCGTCCCCCCG
>NZ_JAKMAY010000595.1:0-1027 GCF_022015835.1 Streptomyces sp. ICN903
CCCTCACCGTGCCCCTGCCCGCGCCCCTCACCGCGACCCTGTTCCTCTCCGTGGTCCCGGTGCTCCTCGTGGCCATGGCGCTCCCCGTCGCCATGGCGGCCCCGGTGCGAGTCCTTCCCCGCCTCTTCCCGCGCCCCGCCCGGCTCCGGTGCTGCCGCCAGTTCGTCCGGATCGGGGTCGAGACTCGCCACCAGCAGCCGGACGGCGGACAGCTCCAGACCCGGTGCCAACTCAACGGCCGCGTTCAACAGGCCACGCGAGGGCGGGGAGCCGTCCGGGGCCACGTGTCCGCGCGGACCGCCGTCGGACACCTTCCCGCCCGCCAGCGCCTGCTCCGTCTCGGTCAGCCACCTCAGCCAGCGCGCGGTCGCGTCGTGGGGTGGCCGGGCCCGTACGGCGGGACCGCTCACGCCCAGCCGTACCGCGTCGGCCGGAGTGAGCACGCCGATGCCGTCCGTCGCCCACCGCAGCGTGCGCGAGCGCTCCACCCGCCGCCGCAAGGGCCCGAAGTCCGCGCGGACCGCGTCCGCCGGCACGCCCGCGAGCAGCCGGTCACGCAATCGGCGGGCCCCGGCCGCGGCGTCCTCCCAGCCGGTCAGGGCGAACAGCCGTCCCAGCGAGTCCAGATGGCGGGCGGCCGTACGGGCTCCGGGAGCGACGGTGCGGCCGTCGCCGGTGTGCCAGAAGGGTGGAGGGCACGGCCCCGCGGAGGGGAGCACACGCCCCTCGGCCCGCTGCACGACGTCCCCTTGCAGGACGGTGTCGATGACGAGTCCGGCGGGCCAGTCGGGCAGCACCGGCCCCAGCGGTACGTGCAGCACGTCCAGCTTCAGGCCGTCGCGGTCCTCGGCGCGGTCGGCCATCATCAGCCCGCCGGGCATCCGCATCCCGCCGTGACCTCCGTGGCCGCCGCCGTGGTTCTCGCCACCGTCGCGGGACCGCTGCTCGCCACCGTGCCCGCCGTCGCCTCCATCCCCACCACCACGGCCTTCGTGACCACCACCACCGCCGCCGTGCCCCCCGTGGT
>NZ_JAKMAY010000596.1:0-1023 GCF_022015835.1 Streptomyces sp. ICN903
CCCCGGCACCCCGGGCGCCCCCGATACGGAGGAAAGACTCCAAGAGGCCCTGGAGGCCCTGGCGGGAGGCATCCACGCGGCCCCCGACGCCTACCGCACCGCCCGCGGCGGCTGGCTGCGCAGGGAGCGCAGACGCCGGCTGGTCCTGGCGGTCCTGGTGACCGTCGTGTTCGTGCTCGCCACCCTGATCGGCCTGTGGGTACTCAACCAGGCGCCCACCGGGCGCGGAACGGTCTTCGGCGACGGCCACGGCGGGGGGCGGCCGGCCGCGGCCGGCCGGTGAGAGGGCGCGGGCCGGCCCGTCCGCCCGTACCCTCCCCGTGCCTCTGGCGCCGGCCGGTCAGCCGCCGCTGGAGGCCACGATCCCGCGGACGTTCTCCACGCTTCCGCAGCCGGCGTCCAGGTGCTCGGCACGCGCCTTCGCGAAGGCTTCCCCGAGCTGGGCGCGCCGGCTGTCGGCGACGTTCTCACGGGCGTCGTTGAGCAGGGTGCGCTCCTCCTCGTCCGCGTGGTGGTTGACGGCGGTGACGAGCGCCTCCAGCTTCTCGTCCCACTCCTTCGAGGAGGTGTCCTCCACCTCCAGCAGGGCGAGCAGCGCCTCGTTGGCCTCGCCGTGCTCGTGCACGCTGTGCTCGACATCGTCGTCGTCGACGTTCTTGTAGCGCCGCAGGGCCGGGTAGACCTTCTCCTCCTCGGCCAGCGAGTGGGCGACCAGCAGGCCGGCGAACTCGCCCAGCGCGGCGGCACGGTCGGCCTCTGCGTTGCGCATCGTGCGGAAGAGGTCCTCCATCCTGCGGTGGTCGCGCAGGATCAGCTCGACGACGTCGGACTCGGCGGACGGCATGTGGACTCCTCGGGGGACACGGAACGGACAGGACGGTGAAGAGGTCGACCGGTACGCCGGATACCCCGCCGCCCCGGCCGGACACCCCTGCCGTGCATTTCCGTGATCAACCGGTTCCCCCGCCGCGGCGGGGGAACCGGTACCGCCGCCCCGGCGGGCCGAAGACCGCCGCCTGGCCC
>NZ_JAKMAY010000006.1:0-20511 GCF_022015835.1 Streptomyces sp. ICN903
CCCTCGTACCCCGGCCGCCCCCGCAATGCATCAGCTCTGCAACAGCCGTGCCCCTGTTCCGCCCCCCTGTCTATGGCGCGCCCGGTCCGGGAGGGCACACTGCCTCCCATGACTGACTGGCCCAACAGCGGCGGCGTCGGCCCGCGCCCGGTTCCCAACCGCGCCGTACCGACGACCGGATACGGCAACGACCCCGGCGGCGGTTACGGTTACGGCGGACAGGCGGGTTACGACTCCGGCTACAACACGGGCCAGGTCTACGCCGGTTCCGGTTACGCGGGCGGCGGCCCGGCCGGGCCCGCCGGACCCGGTTACGGCGACGCGAGACCCGCGCCGGACTGGGGCCGCCGGTTCAAGGTGGGACTCGTCACGCTGCTCGCCGTACTGCTGGTGTGGTCGGTCGGCACGTACTTCTGGGCCGACTCCAAGCTGCGCCGGGAGGTCGACCTGAGCACGGTCATGGACCGGCCCGAGAAGGGCGAGGGCACCACCTACCTCATAGTCGGCTCCGACAGCCGCGAAGGGCTGTCGGACGAGGAGCGCAAGGAGCTGCGCACCGGTTCGGCGGAGGGCAAGCGCACCGACTCCATGATCATCCTGCATGTGGGCCCCGAGGGGAACACGATGGTCTCCCTGCCGCGCGACTCCTGGGTCACCATCCCGGAGTTCAAGGGCTCCGAGAGCGGCAAGACCTTCCCCTCCCCCGGCGCGCGCAAGCTCAACGCCGCCTACTCCATGGACGGCGCCACCCTGCTGGTCCGCACCGTCGAGTACAACACCGGCCTGCGCATAGACCACTACGCGGAGATCGGCTTCGGCGGCTTCGCCTCCATCGTGGACGCCCTCGGCGGCGTGGAGATGGACATCCCGCGCGACATCAAGGACAAGAACTCCGGCGCCGACTTCGAGAAGGGCCGCCAGACCCTCGACGGCGCCCAGGCCCTGGCCTTCGTCCGCAACCGCTACGAGGCCGGCAGCGACCTGGAACGCACCAAGAACCAGCAGAAGTTCCTCTCCGCCCTGGCGAACCAGGCGGCCACTCCCTCCACGGTCATCAACCCCTTCAGGCTCTACCCGACGCTGGGCGCGGGCCTGGACACCCTGATCGTGGACGAGGACATGGGCCTGTTCGACCTCGCCTCGATGTTCTGGGCCATGAAGGGCGTCTCGGGCGGCGAGGGCACCTCGATGAACATGCCGATAGCGGGCTCCGCGCCGCAGGGCTCGCTCAAGTGGGACATGACCAGGGTCAAGCAGCTCGTCGGGCAGCTGAACAACGGCGAGAAGGTCACGGTCCGGGCCGACTGAACCCGCCCGCGCGGGGAAGACGCCACCATGGCCATGTGAACGTGTGGGCCCCGGACCGTCCGGTCCGGGGCCCACACGCGTTCCCGGGCGTGCCGCCCGGGCAGGGCGCCTTACGGCAGGTTGCGGGCCATCACGATCCGCTGGACCTGGTTGGTGCCCTCGTAGATCTGGGTGATCTTGGCGTCGCGCATCATGCGCTCGACCGGGTAGTCGCGGGTGTAGCCGTAGCCGCCCAGCAGCTGGACGGCGTCCGTGGTGATCTCCATGGCGGCGTCGGAGGCGTAGCACTTGGCGGCGGCGCCGTAGAAGGTCAGGTCCTCGGCCCTGCCGTCGGCGCCGAGGGTGACGCGCTCGGAGCGGGCGGCGGCGGCGTAGGTGAGCTGGCGGGCGGCCTCCAGCTTCATCGCCATGTCGGCGAGCATGAACTGCACGCCCTGGAAGTCGCCGATCGGCTTGCCGAACTGCTTGCGCTCGGCGACGTAGCCCTTGGCGTAGTCCAGCGCGCCCTGGGCGATGCCGAGGGCCTGGGCCGCGATGGTGATGCGGGTGTGGTCCAGGGTCTTCATCGCGGTGGCGAAACCGGTGCCCTCCTCGCCGATCATGCGGTCGGCGGGGATGCGGACGTTGTCGAAGTAGACCTCGCGGGTCGGGGAGCCCTTGATGCCGAGCTTCTTCTCCGGGGCGCCGAAGGAGACGCCCTCGTCGCCCTTCTCCACCACGAAGGCCGAGATGCCCTTGGAGCGCTTCTCCGGGTCGGTGACGGCCATCACGGTGTAGTACTCGCTGACGCCGGCGTTGGTGATCCAGCGCTTGACGCCGTTGAGGACGTAGGCGTCGCCGTCGCGCACGGCGCGGGTCTTCATGCCCGCGGCGTCCGAGCCGGCCTCCGGCTCGGAGAGGCAGTAGGAGAACATCGCGTCGCCCTTGGCCAGCGGGGCGAGGTACTTGCTCTTGAGCTCCTCGGAGCCGGACAGGATCACCGGGAGGGAGCCGAGCTTGTTGACGGCCGGGATCAGGGAGGACGAGGCGCAGACGCGGGCGACCTCCTCGATCACGATGACGGTCGCGAGCGCGTCGGCGCCCGCGCCGCCGTAGGACTCGGGTACGTGGACGGCGTGCAGGTCGTTGGCGACCAGCGCGTCCAGGGCCTCCTGCGGGAAGCGGCCCTGCTCGTCCACCTCGGCCGCGAAGGGCGCGATCTTCGCCTCGGCGAGCGAGCGCACCGATTCCCGGAGCATGTCGTGCTCCTCCGACGGACGGTAGAGGTCGAAGTCGGTCGATCCCGCCACGGTGTCTCACTCCCTGGGTGCGCTGCTGCTAACTACCGTTAAGTAACACAATTCTAGTGGTCCGCCGTCGCCGCGGATACATGAGTTTGCCGACACCGGTCCCCCGCGCACCGGTCCGCTCCGGCTCCCGCGCACCGGCCCGCACTGCCCCCGCCCGCCCCGGCCGCGGCCGGATATGCTCGCGGGCAGCACCTCGCCCGTACACCAGGAGCAGTCCATGGCCCTCAGGATCACCGTGATCGGCACCGGCTACCTCGGCGCGACGCACGCCGCCGCCATGGCCGAGCTGGGCTTCGAGGTGCTGGGTCTGGACGTGGTGCCGGAGAAGATCGAGACCCTCTCCTCCGGGCGGGTGCCGTTCTACGAGCCCGGACTGGAGGAGCTGCTGCGCCGCCATGTCGCCGGGGTGGAGGGCTCGACCGGGCGGCTGCGCTTCACCACCTCCTGGGAGGAGGTGGGCGCGTTCGGGGACGTCCACTTTGTCTGTGTGAACACCCCCCAGAAGCAGGGCGAGTACGCGTGCGACATGTCCTACGTGGACAGCGCGGTGGACTCCCTGGCCCCGCATCTGACGCGGCCCGCCCTGGTGGTGGGCAAGTCCACGGTGCCGGTGGGCAGCGCGGACCGGCTGGCCGGGCGGCTGGCGGAGCTGGCCCCGGCGGGCGAGGCGGCGGAGCTGGCGTGGAACCCGGAGTTCCTGCGCGAGGGCTTCGCCGTGGAGGACACCCTGCGCCCGGACCGCATCGTGGTGGGGGTGCGCTCGGTGCGCGCGGAGGAGCTGCTGCGCGAGGTGTACGCCAGGCCGGTGGCCGAGGGCTCGCCGTTCGTCGTCGCCGACTTCCCGACGGCGGAACTGGTGAAGACCGCCGCGAACTCCTTCCTGGCCACCAAGATCTCGTTCATCAACGCCATGGCCGAGGTCTGCGAGGCGGCCGGCGGCGACGTGGTGAAGCTGGCGGAGGCCATCGGGTACGACGACCGGATCGGGGGTAAGTTCCTGCGCGCCGGGATCGGCTTCGGCGGCGGCTGCCTGCCCAAGGACATCCGCGCGTTCATGGCGCGGGCGGGCGAGCTGGGCGCGGACCAGGCGCTGACGTTCCTGCGCGAGGTGGACTCGATCAACATGCGCCGCCGCTCCCACATGGTGGAGCTGGCCCGCGAGACGGTGGGCGGCGCGTTCCTGGGGCAGCGCGTGGCGGTGCTGGGCGCGACCTTCAAGCCGGACTCCGACGACGTGAGGGACTCGCCGGCGCTGAACGTCGCCGGCCAGATCCATCTGCAGGGCGGGCAGGTGACGGTCTACGACCCCAAGGGAATGGAGAACGCCCGGCGGGTCTTCCCCACCCTCGGCTACGCGGACAGCGCGCCGGAAGCGGTGCGCGGGGCGGACGTGGTGCTGCATCTGACGGAGTGGCGCGAGTTCCGGGAGCTCGACCCGGAGGCGCTGGGCCAGTCCGTGGCGCACAAGCGCATCCTGGACGGCCGCAACACCCTCGATCCGGCCCTGTGGCGCAAGGCGGGCTGGTCCTTCCGCGCACTGGGCCGGCCGACGGCGTAGGGCCCGCCCCGCCCCGGGGCCGCTCGGCCCCCCCGGAAGGACCGCCGTGCCCGGTACGTCCGCGCCCTCGCCCGGCTGCCGCGGACGGTCATGGTGCGCCGGCGCCCACGGCCCGGCCGGGCTTCCGCCGTGGTACGCCCGGCGGCAGCCGTGCGCCCCGCACACCTCGACGCGGGGCCGGGTGCCGTCGGCCACTGCGGTGCGCGCCCCCGGCCGGAGTCGTCAGCAGGCGGCAGACCGGGTAGCAGGGGCAGTGGTCCACGACACAGGAGGGATGAGCACCATGGCCATCACCACGCTGCGGGACGTCCTCGTGCTGGACTGCCCCGAGCCGGGGAAGCTCGCCGACTTCTACGCACGGCTGCTGGGCGGGAAGGTCGAGGGCGAGGGCAGGTGGGTGGAGGTGACGTTCGACTCGGGCGCCCTGAAGGGCCGGACGTTCGCCTTCCAGGAGGCGCCCGGCCACGTGCCGCCGCAGTGGCCGAGCGCCGAGCGGTCGCAGCAGTTCCACCTCGACTTCTACGTGCCCCGGGGGGAGTTGGACGCGGCCGAGCGGGAGGCGCTGGAGCTGGGGGCCGAACTCCTCCAGGGCGACGGGGGCGAGCTCGACTTCCGCGTCTACCGCGACCCGGCCGGGCACCCCTTCTGCCTCTGCGTCGAGTGAGCCGGCCGCCCGTGGGGGCACGCGGACGCAGGACGCCGGGGCGAAGGCACGAAGAAGAGGCGGGCGGGGCGGGGGTGTTCGCACACCCCTGCCCCGCCCGCCTCTCGACCGGACCCGGGTGACCGGGCCGGTGGGGGTCAGGACCCTCAGATGCTGACGCCGTTGGCGCGCAGGTAGGCCAGCGGGTTGATGTCCGAGCCGTAGCCGGGGGCGGTACGGATCTCGAAGTGCAGGTGCGGGCCGGTGCTGTTGCCGGTGGAGCCGACGGCGCCGATCTGCTGGCCGGTGCTGACCGTCTGGCCGGCGCTGACCGACAGCGAGGACAGGTGGCCGTACTGGCTGTACCGGCCGTCCTCGTGGCGGATGACCACCTGGTTGCCGTAGGCCCCGCCCCAGCCGGCGGAGACCACGGTGCCGTTGGTGACGGCCTTCACCGGGGTGCCGGAGGCGGCGGCGAAGTCCTCACCGGTGTGGCCGTTGGACCAGCGGGCGCCCGAGGCCTTGTAGGAGCCGGACGGGGCGGCGTTCACCGGGGCGGTGTAGCCGGTGACCGCACCGCGGTCGCTGCGGTCGGCACGCTCGGCCGACTGCTGCACGGCCTCGGCCTTCTCGGTCTTCTCGGCCTTCGGGGCGGCCTTCTCGGTCTTCTCGGCCTTCTCGGGCTTCGGAGCCGGCTTGGTCTCGGGCTTGGCCGCGGCCTTCTGCTGGGCGGCGGCGCCGCCCAGGGTGAGCTCCTGGCCTGGGAAGATCAGGTTCGGGTTGTCGCCGATGACCTGGCGGTTGTCCTCGTAGACGCGCTCCCAGCCGCCCTGGACGCCCTGGGCGTCGGCGATCTTGAAGAGGGTGTCGCCGCCGACGACCTCGTAGGAGGTGCCCTCGCCGTGGTCGTGGCTGTGGGCGCGCTCACCGCGGTCCGCGCGCTGCGGCGCGGCCTCGGACTCGCTCTTCTCCTGCTTCGGCTCGGCCTCGGGCTTGCTCTCGGGCTTGGCCTCGGCCTTCGGAGCGGCGGCCGGGGCCTGCTCCTTCTGCTCGGTCGGGTTGCTCTGACCGTCGGGGGAGACGGCCGGGGCGGGACCGCCCTTGGTCAGGCCGGCCTTGACCGAGCACACGGGCCAGGCGCCCGGGCCCTGCCCCGCCAGCACCTTCTCGGCGACGGCGATCTGCTGGTCCTTGGTGGCGAGGTCGGCACGCGGCGCGTACTCGGTGCCGCCGAAGGCGGCCCAGGTGCTCTGCGTGAACTGCAGGCCGCCGTAGAAGCCGTTGCCGGTGTTGATGGACCAGTTGCCCGTGCTCTCGCACTGGGCGACCTTGTCCCAGGTGTCGACGGAGGCGGCGCTGGCCCCGCCGGCGGCCACCAGGGGGAGGGCCATTCCGGCGCCGCCCACGGAGATGGCCAGCGACAGACGGGTGAGGCGGCTGTTGCGGATACGACGGTGACGTCCGCGTGCGGACATAGGTGTGCTCCTTCTCCTACGCCTGCGAGGTGAGCTGTCGGGTTCGGGCTGGAGTTGCCCGGCCATGTGTGCCGCGGCGTGTGCCGCGGCATGGCTTCACCCCAAGCCGTCCCGTACGGACCTCATGGGCCCGGGACGGCGACTTACCTTGGGTCCCCCGCTCCTGCCATCGGGTGGTGTGGATGGTCCAGCCCGCCGCCGTTGACAGGATTCGGCGTTCGACAGCGGGCCGCCGCACATTCGTACGGCGCGGCCAGAACGGTAGACACATCGTTTCCGCCGATACAAGCCGATGGGTCACAGGACGCCCGTTTCGAAGGCTTTGATGATCGTCCGATCGTCACCGTCCGCTGTGTTCACTTCTCGAAGAGTGGCGGATCCTTCCTCTGACGTGGTGTCACTTTCCTCCACTGCCAGGGCCGATAACGCGGAAGGCCCTCCTCCGGCACGCAGAGCGACGCACCGGGGAGGGCCGGCTCGTGAGTTGAATCACGAGGGGGCCGGGGAGCTACCCGTCGAGCTGTCCGATGGTGGCGATGGACGGGCCGCGCCTGGTCCGTTCGTGGCGGGCGACCGCCTCCGCGTCACGCAGCACGCGCACCGCGTTCTTCCAGGTGAGCTTGGCGAGGTCGGCCTCGGACCAGCGACGGTCCAGCAACTCGGCCACCAGATGCGGATATCCGGACACATCACTCAGATCGGACGGGGTGAAGGCCGTGCCGTCGAAGTCGCCGCCGATGCCGATGTGGTCGATGCCCGCGACCTCGCGCATGTGGTCCAGGTGGTCGGCGACCGTCGCCGCCGTGGCGACCGGGCGCGGATTGGCCTCCTCGTAGGCGCGCTGGACCGCCAGGCCCCTCTCGGTGCCGTCCAGGGGGTGGAGGCCGTGGGCGCGCATGTTCTCGTCGGCGGCCTCGGTCCAGGCGACGGCGGCGGGCAGCACGAACTTCGGCACGAATGTGGCCATCGCCACACCGCCGTTGACCGGAAGCCGCTCCAGCACGTCGTCGGGGATGTTGCGAGGGTGGTCGCACACCGCGCGGGCCGAGGAGTGCGAGAAGACCACCGGCGCCGTCGTCACGCGCAGGGCGTCGCGCATGGTGGCGGGCGCCACATGGGAGAGGTCCACCAGCATCCCCAGCCGGTTCATCTCCCGCACGACCTCCTCGCCGAAGCGGGTGAGGCCGCCGTGGCGCGGGGCGTCGGTGGCCGAGTCCGCCCAGTCGATGGTGTCGTTGTGGGTGAGCGTCATGTAGCGCACGCCCAGCCGGTACAGGGCTCGCAGCGTGGCCAGGGAGTTGTTGATGGAGTGGCCGCCCTCGGCGCCCATCAGGGATGCGATGCGGCCCTCGGCGCGGGCCGCCTCCATGTCGTCGGCGGTGAAGGCGAGCCTGAGGTCGGCCGGGTGGCGGTCGGCCAGCCGCCGCACCACGTCGATCTGCTCCAGGCAGGCGCTGACGGCGGCGTCGCCCGTCAGGTCGGTGCGCACGTAGACCGACCAGAACTGCGCGCCCACCCCGCCCGCGCGCAGCCGCGGGATGTCGGTGTGCAGATGGGCCGACTGGTCGCCGGCGATGTCGCGCCGGTCCAGGTCGTAACCCACCTGCTCGCGCAGCGCCCAGGGCAGGTCGTTGTGGCCGTCGGCGACGGGGTGGGCCTCCAGCAGCTCCCCGGCCCGGGCCAGCAGCTCGGCGGAGTGACCCATCTCACCTGCCTCCGAAGCCGAACCCGGCGCCGCCCGCGGCGACCTTGCTCCGCAGCCGCCGGCCCTTCTCCCGCGCCTGGTCCTTCAGCTCCGCCTGGAACCGCTCCATGCGCTCGCGCAGCTCCTCGTCGTGGGCCGCCAGGATGCGGACCGCCAGCAGGCCCGCGTTGCGCGCGCCGCCGACCGAGACCGTGGCGACCGGAACCCCGGCGGGCATCTGGACGATGGACAGCAGGGAGTCCATGCCGTCCAGGTGCCGCAGCGGCACGGGGACGCCGATCACCGGCAGCGGGGTGACGGAGGCGAGCATGCCCGGCAGATGGGCCGCTCCCCCGGCGCCCGCGATGACGGCCTTCAGCCCGCGTCCGGCCGCCTCGTCGCCGTAGGCGATCATCTCGTGCGGCATGCGGTGGGCGGAGACGACGTCGACCTCGTAGGGGACCTCGAACTCGTCCAGGGCCTCGGCCGCGGCCTCCATGACGGGCCAGTCCGAGTCGGATCCCATGACGATCCCCACGAGGGGGGCGGGGGCGGGGCTGGGGGCGTTGCTCATTCGGTGATGGTCCCTCGCAGATAGCCGGCGGCGTGGGCGGCGCGCTCGCGTACGTCCGCCAGGTCGTCGCCGTAGGTGTTGACGTGGCCGACCTTGCGGCCGGGCTTCACGTCCTTGCCGTACATGTGGATCTTCAGCCGCGGGTCGCGGGCCATGCAGTGCAGGTAGCCCTGGTACATGTCGGGGTAGTCGCCGCCGAGCACGTTGGCCATCACCGTCCACGGCGCGCGGGGGCGCGGGTCGCCCAGCGGCAGGTCGAGCACGGCCCGCAGGTGGTTGGCGAACTGGGAGGTGACCGCGCCGTCCTGGGTCCAGTGGCCGCTGTTGTGGGGGCGCATGGCCAGCTCGTTGACCAGGACGCGGCCGTCGCGGGTCTCGAACAGCTCCACCGCCAGGTGCCCGATCACGCCCAGCTCCCGCGCGATCGTCAGCGCCATCTCCTGGGCGTGGGCGGACAGCTCCGGCGACAGGCCGGGGGCCGGGGCGATCACCGTGTCGCACACGCCGTCCACCTGGATCGACTCCACCACCGGATAGGCCACGGCCTGGCCGTGCGGGGAGCGCACCACGTTGGCGGCCAGCTCGCGGACGTAGTCCACCTTCTCCTCGGCCAGCACCGGCACGCCCGCCCGGAACGGCTCGGCGGCCTCGGCCTCGGAGGACACCACCCACACGCCCTTGCCGTCGTAGCCGCCGCGGACGGTCTTGAGGACGACCGGCCAGCCCTCCTCTTCCCGCGCGGCCTCTTCCCGCGCGGCTCCCTCCCGCGCGGCTCCCTCCCGCGCGAACCGCGCGACGTCGGCCGGGTCCGCCACGATCCGGTGCCGGGGGCAGGGGACGCCGATCTCGCTCAGCCGCGCCCGCATCACGCCCTTGTCCTGCGCGTGCACCAGCGCGTCGGGCCCGGGCCGCACCGGGACGCCCTCCGCCTCCAGGGCACGCAGATGTTCGGTGGGCACATGCTCGTGGTCGAACGTGATCACGTCGCAGCCGCGGGCGAAGTCGCGCAGGGTGTCCAGATCGCGGTAGTCGCCGACGACGACGTCGCGGACCACCTGGGCCGCGGAGTCCTGCGGGGTGTCACTGAGCAGCTTGAACCTGATGCCGAGGGGGATGCCCGCCTCGTGCGTCATCCGCGCGAGCTGCCCGCCGCCGACCATGCCGATCACAGGAAATGTCACGTCCGTAGCCTATCGGCCGGACGACGGGTACCCGGCGCGGTACGGGGCCGTGACTAGCATGGCGGACCGGGACGCGACGGCGGGCCCCGCGGGGCCGCGCGAGAGCCGAGAGAACGGGGCGAGTGGATCACTATGGGTGAACGGCGCGCACTGCGCTCCAGGCTGCTGCGGCTACGGCGCGAGCTGGCGAAGTTCGGCACGGTGGGGGCCTTCGGCTTCCTCGTCAACGTGGCCGTCTTCAACCTCTGCATCCACGGCCTGGGCCTGGCACCGGTGCGCTCGGGGGTGATAGCGACCGCGGTCGCCATCGGGACCAACTACCTGGGCAACCGCTACTGGACCTACCGGCACACCGACAAGAGCCGGATGCACCGCGAGGCCGGCCTGTTCATGCTGTTCAGCGGCATCGGCCTGGTGATCGAGAACGGCGCGCTGGCCGTCTCGCACTACGGGCTGGACCTGACCTCGCCACTGGCCGACAACATCGCCAAGAACGTCGTCGGGCTCGGCGTCGCCACGGTCTTCCGCTTCTGGGCGTACCGCACCTGGGTCTTCCGCGGGGAGCGGCGGGTTCCCTGCGGCCGCGAGGGGCGTACGGTCTCAATCCCCCGCCGGCGGCTCGTCGGCCTCACGGCTGAGGAAGAGCGCGAAGACCGGCGGGCGCTGCTGAAGTAGCTCCAGGCGCCCTCCGTCGGCCTCCGCCAGGTCGCGGGCGACGGCCAGTCCCAGGCCCGTGGAGTTGCGCCCGCTGACCGTGCGCTCGAAAACCCTCGACCCCAGCTCCGGGTCGACTCCCGGTCCCTCGTCCGTCACCTCGACCACCACCTGGTTCCCGGCGATCCGGGTACGCAGGGCGACCGCGCCGCCACCGTGCATCAGGGCGTTCTCGATGAGCGTGGCCAGCACCTGTGCCACCGCCCCCGGGGTGCCCACCGCCCGCAGGCCCTGGCGGCCGGAGCGGACGACGGCCCGGCCCGCCTTGCGGTACGCCGGGCGCCACTCCTCGATCTGCTGCTTGACCACCTCGTCCAGGTCGAAGCCCACCGCGGAGCCCGAGCGGGGGTCGCGCGAGTTGGTCAGCAGCCGCTGCACCACGTCGGTCAGCCGCTCCACCTGGGCGAGGCCGACCAGCGCCTCCTCCCGGATGGTGGAGGCGGCCGCCCTGTCGGCGCCGGTGGTGCCGGTGGTGCCGGTGGTGCTCCGGGTACCTGTGGTGCCCGCGGCATCCGTGGTGCCGGCGGTCTCGATGGCGTCGGCCGCCGCGACGATCTCCTCCAGCCGCATGGACAGCGCGGTCAGGGGGGTGCGCAGCTGGTGGGAGGCGTCCGCGGCCAGCCGCCGCTCGGCGGTGAGCATCCGGGCGATGCGCTCGGCGCTGGCGTCCAGCACGTCCGCCACCCGGTCCAGCTCGGGCACGCCGTAGCGCCGGTGGCGGGGGCGGGGGTCGCCGGAGCCGAGGCGTTCGGCGGTCTCGGCGAGGTCGGTGAGGGGGGCCGCGACACGGCGGGCCTGCTGCACCGCCAGCAGAACCGCCGCTATCACCGCCAGCAGCGCCACCGCCAGGATGATCAGCAGGGTGCGGCCCACCTCCTCGCGGACCCGGTCGTCGTCCTGCCGGACGGTGACGGTGACGCCGCCCGGCTCGGTGGCGCGCCCCTCGATGGCGCCCTCGCCGGGGCGCTCGCCCAGCTCGATGGGCGGCTGCCCGGGCAGCTCGATGCGGACGTGGCGGTCGTGGGGGACCTGGGAGCGCATGGAGGCGGCGGTCACGCTCTCCTCGGCGACCAGGCGGCTCTCGACGACCGAGACCAGCCGCGCGGCGTCGGAGCGGACGCTCTCGTGGGCGCTCTCCTCGATGGTGCGGGTCTCGACGATCACCAGGGAGACCCCGAAGACCGCGATCACGACGAGGACCACGGCCAGCGTGGAGTTGATCAGACGTCTGCGCATGGCGGCGCCGGCCCTTCGTGGTGTCGCTGTGGTCTTCGCGGTGTCCTCGGCGGGGTCCGTCCGGGCCCGTGCGGGGCCCGGCCGCCGTCAGTCCTTCTCGAAGCGGAAGCCGACGCCGCGGACCGTGGCGATGTAGCGGGGGTTGGCCGCGTCGTCGCCGAGCTTCTTGCGCAGCCAGGAGATGTGCATGTCGAGGGTCTTCGTGGACGACCACCAGGTGGTGTCCCACACCTCGCGCATCAGCTGGTCGCGGGTGACGACGCGGCCGGCGTCGCGCACCAGCACCCGCAGCAGGTCGAACTCCTTCGCCGTGAGCTGCAGCTCCTCGTCCCCCATCCACGCCCGGTGCGACTCGACGTCGATGCGCACCCCGTGGGTGGCGGCGGGCTGCACGGGCTCGACGGCGCCCCGCCGCAGCAGGGCCCGCACCCGGGCGAGCAGCTCGGCCAGCCGGAACGGCTTGGTGACATAGTCGTCGGCGCCCGCGTCCAGGCCGACGACGGTGTCCACCTCGTCGGCGCGCGCGGTCAGCACCAGGAGGGGGAAGGCGTGTCCCTCGTTGCGCAGCCGGCGGCAGACTTCCAGTCCGTCCATACCGGGCAGGCCGAGGTCGAGCACGACCAGGTCGATGTCGCCGTGCTGGCCGGCGTCGAGTGCGCCGGGGCCGTCCTCGCGCACCTCGACCTCGTACCCTTCGCGGCGCAGGGCTCGGGCCAGCGGCTCCGAGATGGAGGCGTCATCCTCGGCGAGCAGTACTCGGGTCATGGCCTGATGGTAGACCTCGCCCCGGCGGGCCCGAGGGGTCGCCGGGAACCCGGGCGGTGCCCGCCCCGGTTCCCGGGGGAGTGTGTGACATGCGCCTCTCGCCGCCCGTCGCCGGCCGGTCGCACGGGAGGCGGTGTCGTACTCTGGCCGAGGCGCCGTCCGGAATCCGGTGGCCCTTGGCGCGGTGATGCGCCGGGGCCCGCCACCGAGGAACCCCCCGTACACACCCCGTACGCGGGGGCCGTCCCGGAAAGCCGGTCCGTCCATGGCCCGCAGGGGCCCGGACGCGCGGCGGCGCCGCAGGAACTGTCGGCCGGTGACAGGCACGCGCGGACGGGGGCGCGGAGCCGGGCCGACCACCCGCCCGGGCGCGTGCGCACCACATCGCGCGCGTCCCGACCGAGCAAGGAACCACCACCATGGCGTCCAGCCTGACGAAGGACTCCGTCGGCAGCACCGACAAGACCTTCTTCGGCCACCCCCGCGGTCTGGCCACACTCTTCATGACGGAGATGTGGGAGCGCTTCTCCTGGTACGGAATGCGCGCCATCCTCGTCCTCTACCTGATCGCGGGCGTGCTCGAAGGCCCCCTCGCGGGCCGCGAGGCCCTCGCCGCGGCGATCTACGGCGTCTACAACGCCGTCGTCTACATGGCCGCCATGCCCGGCGGCTGGGTCGCCGACCGACTGTGGGGCGCACGCAAGGCGGTCCTGGTCGGCGGCATCGTCATCGCACTGGGCCACTACACGCTGGCGATCCCGTCCGATGTGGCGTTCTTCGTCGGACTCGGCCTGATCGCGGTCGGTACCGGCCTGCTCAAGCCGAACATCTCGGCGATGGTCGGCGGCCTCTACGAGGGCCAGTCCAGTGCCCGCCGCGACGCCGGCTTCACGATCTTCTACATGTCGATCAACATCGGCGCCATGTTCGCGCCGCTGGTGGTCGGCTACCTCGGCGAGAACGTCGACTGGCACCTGGGCTTCGCCGTCGCCGGCGTCGGCATGACGCTGGCGGTGGTCCAGTACGTCCTGGGCGGCCGCTACCTCGGCGACGTGGGCCGCCACCCCGGTACTCCGGCCACGCCGGAGGAGAAGCGCGCGATGCTGCGCAAGGTGGCGCTGTGGACCGGCCTGGCCGCCGCGGCGCTGCTGGCGGACCTGGCGCTGGGCACGTACGACATCGAGCACATCGTCAACTTCCTGGCCGTCCTCGGCGTCGTCGTCCCCGTCCTGTACTTCGCCTCGATGTACCGGAACCCGGAGCTGACCGAGCAGGACCGCCCGCGCGTCAAGGCGTTCGTGTGGTTCTTCGTCACCGCCGTGCTGTTCTGGATGATCTACGACCAGTCCGGCTCGCTGCTGACGATCTTCGCGAACAACGACACCGACCGCATGGTCGGCGGCTGGGAGTTCCCGGCCTCGTGGTTCCAGTCGGTCAACCCGGTCATGATCATCGTCCTGGCGCCGATCTTCGCGACCATGTGGGTGTGGCTGGCCAAGCGCGACCGCGAGCCCAGCGCCCCGATGAAGTTCGCCCTGGCGATGCTGCTCATCGGCGGCTCCTTCGGACTGATGGGCCTGGCGGGCGCCGCCGCGGCGAACAGCGAGACCGGCAAGGTCACGGTCTTCTGGCTGCTGAGCGTGTACCTGCTGCAGACCCTCGGCGAGCTGTGCCTGTCCCCGGTGGGCCTGTCGCTGTCGACGAAGCTGGCCCCGAAGCAGTTCGTCGGCCAGATCATGGGTCTGTGGTTCCTCGCCACCGCCACCGGCAACGCCCTCAACGGCTGGGCGACCCAGCTCAACGAGCCGATGGGCGACGCGGCGTACTACACCATGTGGGGCGTGGTCGCCGTGGCCGCGGGCTTCGCCTTCATGACGGCCGGGAAGCGGATCCGTGCCCTGATGGGCGGCGTGAAGTAGCCCTTCCGGCCCTCGGGCCCCCCGGGGGCTCTGCCGGCCCCCGGGGCAGGCGAGCCGGGGCCCGGTCCTGTGACAGGACCGGCCCCCGGCTCGCTCGCTGTGCGCGCCGGCCTGGCTGTGCGTGCGCGGTTCAGGCCCCGGCGCCGCTCTTCTCGAACGCCTCCCACTGGGCCCGCACCAGATCGTCCGGCACCGGGCCCGGATCGTCTGGGGAGAGCGCCTCCAGCCGGAAGGAGAGCGTGGTCGAGCCCGAGCGGACCACCGTCAGGTACTCGGTCAGGACCAGTTCCCCGTCCTTCACGTCCTCGATCCGCAGCCGGTACGCCACGGCCTCGTCGCCCGCCTCGGGCGCCTCGACCGGCTCGACGGACCGGTAGACGGCCTCGGCCAGCACCCGCTCCTCCGTGAAGCCCCCGGCGCACTCGGTGCCCGCCTTCCGCAGCGCCGAGAGCACCCTGGCCGCTCCGCCCGGCCCGTAGGAGCGCAGCTGCACCGCCACGCCCCGGCCCGTCAGGCCCCCGTCGAGGCCGAAGTCGTCGAGCTCCACCTCACGGTGCACCTCGGCCACCGGATCGTCGTCGACGGCTCCAGCGGCCAGGCTCACCAGCGGCTGGCACTCGGCGCGGTCGGCGCGGTACTCCATGAGGTCCCAGAGCGGCTCCTGTGTGACCGGGGAGACCGAGTAGGAGGCCGCCGTGCCGCCCGCCTCGAAGGCCGCGGCCTCCAGCCGCTCGCGCCCGGCGGCCTTCCGCACGGCGGACCCACCGGTCCTCTCCCCCGCGGAGGAGGGGGAGGGCCTCGCGTCACCGGCTTCCCGGGAGCCACCGCCGGCGCCGCAGGCCGTCACCGCCAGCGCGAGCGCCAGCGCCGCGGCCGGCAGGCCTGTCCGTCCGCGTACGGCGGCCGCCGTCCCCTCCATGTTCCCCACCCCTGGTCGTCCGCGGTCCGCACCCCGGCCGGGCGTGCCCGGACACGAGTGCGCCGAGTCCCGAGTGGGACCCGGCGGTGGGGATCGTACTTCCGGCGGGGCCGGCCGGCGGAGCGGGCTCTCAGTCCGCGTCCGGTCCGGCCAGTTCGGCCCAGACCGTCTTCCCGGCCGTGCCGTCCGGGTGGCGCACCACGCCCCAGTCCAGGCAGAGCCGCTGGACGATGAACATGCCGTGTCCACCGGGCCGCCCGGGGCGGTGCGGGGTACGGGGCGAGGGGAGACCGGGGCCTCGGTCGGCCACCTCGATCCTCAGGAGTTTGGGGCCGCAGCCTATGCGCACCTCTTCGGGCCCGTCGGCGTGCAGGCAGGCGTTCGTCACCAGCTCGGAGACAACGAGCAGGGCGTCTTCGGCGGCGGCACGCTGCTCGGGGCCGTCCGCGGGCAGCCAACCCCAGTCGTGAAGCGCCTGACGGGTGAAGTCACGTGCCCGGGGGACCGCACCACTCGCCCCCATCAGCCGCAGCCTCCGTACCTGGCGCATCTCGCGCACCTGACCGACCGGTGCGGCTGCGGTCGCGGCTGTGCCCTCCGGCTCCGGGCCGCGGTCGCCCGCCGGTTGCGGCCGGGTGGTGCTCATCAGTGCTTCACCTCACCGGTTGACCAGTTCATCGGTCTTCGCCTGGTCTGCGAACAACTGTTTCGGAGGGATTCCAGGGAGTCTCCTGCCCTGCGCGGGCGGGAGAACACCCGTCTGTCGGGACGGAATCGCGCTCGGACGTAACACTCTGGTCACGGGCCGGAACACGGACGGTTCGCACGGACCTCGCGTCCGTACGGCCGAAGCCGCACCGCCGGGACCGCACCGTCCGAGCCGCGCCGTCAGGACTGCGCGGTCTCCTTCAGCGCGTCGGCCAGGCTCTCGTGCAGGGTGAAGACGCCGTCGGCCCCTGTGATCTCGAACACCCTCGCGACGACCGGCCGCATTCCGGCCAGGTGGATCCCGCCTCCGGCCGCCTCGGCCTTCAGCCTGGCGCCCAGAAGGACGTTGAGCCCGGTGGAGTCGCAGAACTCCAGCTTCGAGCAGTCCACGACGAGCAGCCTGTCCCCGTCCTCCAGCGAGCGCTCCAGCGGTTCTCGCAGCAGATCGGCGGTGTGGTGGTCGAGCTCGCCGTCAGGCGTCACCACCAGGCTCGCGCCGTGGCGCTGTACGTCGACCGTCAGTCGACCCCGGTGGCTGGTGCTGCCGGGCACCCCGCGGTCCATGTACACCCCTTCAACATTCCCAGTAACCGATCACTGCCGTCCGGAGATGGACGTTCGAACCCTACGCCCTTACAGCCGCAACCGGTAGCCGCGCAACCAGCACATCGGCGCATATTCGGGCATCCAGCACTTGCCATCCTCCCTCGGGAGCAGGTAGGCGTAGGAGGGACCACTAAAACACGTCGGCTCGGAGGCGCCGCACCCCGTAGTGCAGGAACGGCTTCGGCAGCCATATGCCGAACACGATGGAGGCACCATGTCACCCCGGCTCGACGGATCGCCCGTCACCTCGTCGGCCCTCCGGCCCGAAGGGCCCGGAAGCGGGTTCCCGGAGGTCGGCCCGGAGCAGGCGGAGAACCTGCCCGACCTGCTCGGCCTGCCCGAGGTCCCGCCGTACGACGAGGTGGGGCCGCTGGACGCGCGAGCCCTGTCCAAGACCCTCTTCGAGCGTCTGGAGACGCTGCGGGAGGGCACGCACGAGTACGCGTACGTCCGCAACACCCTGGTCGAGCTGAACCTGGCGCTGGTGAAGTTCGCCGCGGCCCGGTTCCGTTCCCGCAGCGAGCCCATGGAGGACATCGTCCAGGTCGGCACCATCGGCCTGATCAAGGCGATCGACCGGTTCGAGATCGGCCGCGGGGTCGAGTTCCCGACCTTCGCGATGCCGACGATCGTGGGCGAGATCAAGCGCTTCTTCCGCGACACCTCCTGGTCGGTGCGCGTTCCCCGGCGCCTCCAGGAACTCCGCCTGGACCTGGCCAAGGCCGGGGACGAACTGGCCCAGCAGCTCGACCGCTCCCCGACCGTCGGCGAACTGGCCGACCGCCTGGGTCTGAGCCGGGAGGAGGTGGTCGAGGGCATGGCCGCGAGCAACGCGTACACCGCCAGTTCCCTCGACGCCCAGCCCGACGAGGACGAGACCGAGGGCGCGCTCGCCGACCGCATCGGCTACGAGGACCACGGCCTGGAGGGGATCGAGTACGTGGAGTCCCTCAAGCCGCTGATCGCCGAACTCTCGCCGCGTGACCGCAGAATCCTCTCCCTCCGCTTCGTGGCGAACATGACCCAGTCCGAGATCGGGGAGGAGCTGGGCATCTCCCAGATGCACGTCTCCCGGCTGCTCTCGCGGACGCTGGGCAAGCTCCGCAAGGGGCTGCTGGTCGAGGAGTGATCGCACCCGCCCGACCGGACGGGTGCCCCGTTCCATCACTCCTATGGCCTACGGAAATCACTCCTCCGGTTTTTTGACCCGCCCTTGACCTTCGAGGGGCCTTCGAACGACCGGCGGGCCCGTACGGGGTGTGCTCCCCGTACGGGCCCGCCGGCATGACGGCGGCCCCGGCGCGGGGCCCCGTACGGCGGCTCGGGCCCGCCCGCTCACAGCACGCGCGTGCCGCGCTGCCAGACCGCCGCGGTCAGCGGCACGCCGGGCCGGTAGGCCAGGTGGACGTGCGAGGGCGCGTCCAGGAGCACCAGATCGGCGCGGGCGCCGGGGGTGATCCGGCCGATGTCGATACGGCGCAGGGCCGCGGCGCCGCCCGCGGTGGCGGACCAGAGGGCCTCGTCGGGCGTCATGCCCATCTCGCGGACGGCGACCGCGACGCAGAAGGGCATGGAGCTGGTGTACGACGAGCCCGGGTTGCAGTCGGTGGACAGCGCGACGGTGACGCCGGCGTCCAGCAGGCGGCGGGCGTCGGGATAGGGCGAGCGGGTGGAGAACTCGCAGCCGGGCAGCAGCGTGGCGACGGTGCGGCTGTTCGCCAGCGCGTCCACGTCGGCGTCGGTGAGGTGGGTGCAGTGGTCGGCGGAGGCCGCGTCCAGCTCCACGGCGAGCCGTACGCCGGGGCCGGGCCCGAGCTGGCCCGCGTGGACGCGCGGGACCAGGCCGTGGGCGATTCCGGCGGTGAGGACGGCACGGGCCTGGTCGCCGTCGAAGGCGCCCCGCTCGCAGAAGACGTCCACCCAGCGGGCCCAGCGGGCGCAGGCGGCCAGCATCGGGCCGGTGACGAGGTCCACGTAGCCGTCCGGGTCGTCGGCGTACTCGGGCGGCACCACATGGGCGCCGAGGTAGGTGACCTCGTCCACGTGGTCGTCGGCGATGCGCAGGGCGCGCGCCTCGTCCCTCGCGGTGAGGCCGTAACCGGACTTGGTCTCCAGGGTGGTGGTGCCCTGCCGCAGCGCCTCGCGCACGTGGCGGGCCAGGTTCGCGGCGAGTTCCTCGTCGGTGGCCTTCCGGGTGGCCTCCACGGTGGTGCGGATCCCGCCGGCGGAGTAGGGGCGGCCGGACATGCGCGCGCCGAACTCCTCGGTGCGGTCGCCGCCGAAGACCAGATGGGAGTGGGAGTCGACGAAGCCGGGGATCATCGCCCGGCCGCCCGCGTCGACGCGACTGTCGGTGGCGGGTGCTTCACTTTCCGTACCGACCCAGGCGATGCGGTCGCCCTCGATGACGACGGCCGCGTCCCGGATCAGACCGAGGGGGGTGTCCTGGGCGGCCTCGGAGGAGCGGGGGTCGTTGGTGACCAGGGTGGCGATGTTGGTGACGAGGGTGCCGGCGGTGGTGTCGGCGGGTGTGCTCGGGGTGCTCATCAGCGGGCTGCTCCTTGCTGGATGGCTTCCGTCAGGGCCGCGGGGACGTCCGGCACGCTCCGGTGTACCCCGTCGCGCACCACATGGCGACCACCGACGACCGTGTGGCGTACGTCGGCCGCGGTGGCGGCGAACACGGCCGTCTCCGCCCCCAGCCGGGGCGGCGGCCCGGCGGTGCGCACGGTGTCCAGGGCGACGGTGGCGAAGTCGGCGAGCCGGCCCGCCTCCAGCCGCCCCGCCTCCGGCCAGCCGATGGCCGCATGGCCGAACTCGCCGGCGGCACGCAGCAGTTGCGAGGCGGTCCAGTGGCCTCGGGCACGGGTGCGCAGCCGCTCGTCCAGTTCCATCGCGCGGGCCTCCTCCAGCAGGTCGATCACGGCGTGGCTGTCGCTGCCCAGGCACAGCGGCGAGCCCGCCCGCATCAGCGCGGCGGCCGGTCCGATGCCGTCGGCGAGATCGCGTTCGGTGGTGGGGCACATGCACACACCTGTGCCGGACCCTCCCAGGAGGGCGATGTCGGCGTCGGTGAGGTGGGTGGCGTGGACGGCGGTGGTACGGGGGCCGAGCACGCCGTGGTCGGCCAGCAGCCGGGTGGGGGTGCGGCCGTGGACGGCCAGGCAGGCGTCGTTCTCGGCGGGCTGCTCGGAGAGGTGGACGTGCAGGGGCGCGTCCCGCTCCCGGGCCCAGTCGGCGACGGCCGCCAGTTCGGCGGCGGGCACGGCGCGCACCGAGTGGATCGCGGCGCCCACGCGGGCGTGGCCGCCCTGCGGCCGCAGGGCGGCGGCCCGCTCGGCCCAGGCGGCGGCGCTGCCGTCGCCGAAGCGGAGCTGGTGGCGGTCCAGGGCGCCGCCGCGGCGGGCGGACAGGAGGCCGGAGGCCAGGTAGCAGGTGTCGAGGAGGGTGATGCGGATGCCGGCCTCGGCGGCCGCCGCCATCAGGGCGTGCCCCATGGCGTTGGGGTCCTCGTAGGGGGTGCCGCCGGGGGCGTGGTGCAGGTAGTGGAACTCGCCGACGGCCGTGATGCCCGCCAGTGCCATCTCGGCGTACACGGCGCGGGCCAGGGCGAAGTAGCTCTCGGGGGTGAGGCGGTCGGCGACGGAGTACATCACCTGCCGCCATGTCCAGAACGTGCCGGAGCCGATCTGCACGGTGCCGCGCAGGGCGCGGTGGAAGGCGTGGGAGTGCGCGTTGGCCAGGCCGGGGACGGTCAGGCCGCGCAGCGGCTCGGCGCCGGGCGGCGGTGCCGGCTCCCCGGTGCGTACGGCGGTGATCTCACCGCCGGCCGTCTCGATCACCGTGCCGGGCTCGACGGTGCCGCCGATCCAGGCGTACTCGGCCCAGTACACGGCCTCGGGGCGCGGTGCGCCGGGGGGCGGGGATTCGGG
>NZ_JAKMAY010000006.1:20521-35116 GCF_022015835.1 Streptomyces sp. ICN903
GTCGGGGCACGGTGCGCCGGGGGTCAGGGGCACGCCAGGTCCTCCAGCACGTCGGTCAGCGCCCGCACCCCGGCGACGCAGTCGTCCTCCTCGGCCGACTCGGCGGGCGAGTGCGAGACGCCGGTGGGGTTGCGTACGAAGAGCATGGCGGTGGGGATCTCGGCGGAGAGGATGCCCGCGTCGTGCCCCGCGCCGGTGGGCAGCACGGGCGCGCCGCCGAGCCGGGCCGCGATGCGGTCGCGCAGCCCGTGGGCGAACTCCACCACGGGCGTGGCGGACTCCCGGGTGACGTCCACCCGCACGCCGTCGCGCGCGCCGCGCTCGGCGGCCGAGCGTTCGATCTCGGCGACGACGGCGGCCAGGGTCTCCTCGTCCGGGGCGCGGGAGTCGAGCCAGCCGCGCACCAGGGAGGCGATGGCGTTGACGCCGTTCGGTTCGACGGCGACCTTGCCGAAGGTGGCCAGCGCCCCGGCCAGCCGGGCCTTCTTCCGGGCGGCCAGGACGGTGTTGGCGTAGGTGAGCATCGGGTCGCGGCGGTCCTCCAGACGGGTGGTCCCGGCGTGGTTGGCCTCGCCGTGGAAGTCGAACCGCCAGCGGCCGTGCGGCCAGATCGCGGAGGCGACGCCCACCGCGTGCCCGCCGGCGGGAGTGCCGGCGGGCGCGTCCCGCACGGCGAGGTCGCGGCCCTGCTCGATGTGGAGCTCGACGAACGCGCCGATGCGGGCGAGCCGTTCGGGGTCGGGCCCGATCGCGTCGGGGTCGTGCCCGGCGCGCTCCATGGCCCGCGGCAGCGAGACGCCGTCTTCGTCGCGCAGCTCCCGGGCCTGCTCGGCGGTGAGCTGTCCGGCGGCCAGCCGGGAGCCGACGCAGGCGAGGCCGAAGCGGGCGCCCTCCTCGTCGGCGAAGTTGACCACGGCCAGCGGCCGGGCCGGGCGCACCCCCCTGCCGTGCAGCTCGTCGAGGGCGGCGAAGGCCGACACCACGCCCAGCGGCCCGTCGAAGGCGCCGCCGTCGGGCACGGAGTCCAGGTGCGAGCCGGTCACCACGGCGTCCCCGGCGGCCCCGGCGTCCCCGCCGGAGCCGTCCAGCCAGGCCCACTGGTTGCCGTTGCGGTCCGTCTCGTACGCCAGCCCGCGCGCCTCGGCCTGCTCGCGGAACCACGCCCGGCACTCGGCGTCCGCCCCGGTCCAGGCGTGGCGCCGGTAGCCGCCGGTGGCCGCCGACCGTCCGATGGGCAGCAGTTCCCGCCACATCCGGTGGAAGGAGGCGCCCGGCCTCACGAGGCGCTCCCGGATCCGCCGCCGTCCGCGGCGCCGTCCGTGCCGTCCTCGCGCATCGGGACACGCACCCCGCGCTCGGCGGCGACCTCCTCGGCGCGCTCGTACCCGGCGTCCACATGGCGGATGACGCCCGTGCCCGGGTCGTTGGTGAGCACCCGCCGGATCTTCTCCCCGGCCAGCGGCGTGCCGTCGGCGACGGTGACCTGCCCGGCGTGGATCGAGCGGCCCATCCCGACACCGCCACCGTGGTGGATGGAGACCCAGGAGGCCCCGGAGGCCACGTTGACCATGGCGTTGAGCAGCGGCCAGTCGGCGATGGCGTCGGAGCCGTCGAGCATGGCCTCGGTCTCGCGGTACGGCGAGGCCACCGAGCCGCAGTCCAGGTGGTCGCGGCCGATGGCCAGCGGGGCGGAGATCTCGCCGGAGGCCACCATGTCGTTGAAGCGCTCCCCGGCCCGGTCGCGCTCCCCGTAGCCGAGCCAGCAGATGCGGGCGGGCAGGCCCTGGAAGTGCACCCGCTCCCCGGCCATCCGGATCCAGCGGGCCAGGGACTCGTTCTCGGGGAAGAGGTCGAGCACGGCGCGGTCGGTGGCCGCGATGTCCTTCGGGTCGCCCGAGAGCGCGGCCCAGCGGAAGGGCCCCCTGCCCTCGCAGAACAGCGGCCGGATGTAGGCGGGCACGAAACCGGGGAAGGCGAACGCCCTCTCGTACCCGGTCAGTTGTGCCTCGCCGCGGATGGAGTTGCCGTAGTCGAAGACCTCGGCGCCGGCGTCCTGGAAGCCGACCATCGCCTCCACGTGGCGGGCCATCGACTCCCGCGCCCGCACGGTGAAGTCGGCGGGCTTCTCGGCCGCGTAGGAGGCCATGTCCGCGAAGTCGACGCCCAGCGGCAGGTAGGCCAGCGGATCGTGGGCGGAGGTCTGGTCGGTGACGATGTCGACCGGCGCGCCCATGGCCAGCAGGCGCGGCACGGCTTCGGCGGCGTTGCCCAGCACGCCGATGGACAGCGGGCGCCGGGCGTCGCGGGCCTCGGTGGCGAGCCGCAGGGCGTGGTCGAGGGAGTCGGCGCGCACGTCGAGGTAGCGGTGTTCGATGCGGCGCTCGATGGCGCGCGGGTCGCAGTCGACGCAGATGACCACGCCGCCGTTCATGGTGACCGCCAGCGGCTGGGCGCCGCCCATGCCGCCGAGTCCGGCGGTGAGGGTGATCGTCCCGGCCAGCGAGCCGCCGAAGCGCTTGGCGGCGACGGCGGCGAAGGTCTCGTAGGTGCCCTGGAGGATGCCCTGGGTGCCGATGTAGATCCAGGAGCCGGCCGTCATCTGGCCGTACATGGTCAGCCCGAGCGCCTCCAGACGGCGGAACTCCTCCCAGTTGGCCCAGTCGCCCACCAGGTTGGAGTTGGCGATCAGCACGCGCGGCGCCCACTCGTGGGTGGTCAGCACGCCGACCGGGCGGCCGGACTGGACGAGCATCGTCTCGTCCGGTCCCAGGGTGGTGAGGGTGCGGACCATGGCGTCGAAGGAGCGCCAGTCGCGGGCGGCCTTGCCGGTACCGCCGTAGACGACGAGCTTGTCGGGGTGCTCGGCGACCTCGGGATCGAGGTTGTTCCGCAGCATCCGCAGGGCGGCCTCCTGCTGCCAGCCCCGGGCGGTCAGCCCGGAGCCGCGCGGGGCCCGTACGGTTCGCGGCCCCGAGGGCCCTGAGAGGTCTGCCATGGTCCCCTGCCTCCGGATCTGAATTGGTTACTACATCAACTCTATTCATTGAATAGAACTAGTCAACGGGTGGTGTCGTCCGTCTGCTCCGGCCGTGTTTGTCTTGTGTGCATGGCTTACACGCACCACGCCGCCGTCCGGCCGGGGTCCCCCGCGGCCCCGGACTCCGCCGAGGCCACCGCCACCTCCGGGGCCTGCGGGAGCCCACGGGCCGCCGCGACCGCCGCCCGCCGCGACGCCGCCGTGCGGGCCGCCGTCGCCCGCGGGCTGCTCTCGGACGAGCACCCGGTCGCGGCCCTGCTGGACGTGGCGTCCGTACGGGAGACGGCCGCCGCCCTGCACGCCGCCTTCGAGGAGGTGACGGCCCCCGGTCAGCCCGTGCTGCACTCCTTCGCGGTCAAGGCGTCCTCCCTGGTCCCCGTGCTGCGGCTGCTCGCCGACTGCGGGCTGGGCTGCGAGGTCGCCAGCCCCGGCGAGCTGGCCCTGGCCCGGGCCGCCGGGGTCGGGCCGGAGAGCATCGTCCTGGACTCGCCCGCCAAGACCGCCGGCGAGCTGCGCGAGGCCCTGGAGCTGGGCATCGCGCTCAACGCGGACAACCGCCAGGAGCTGGAGCGCCTGGACGCCCTGATGGCCCCCGGCGCCCTGCCCTCCCGCCCCGGGGGCCGGTCCGCCTCGCCGGTCGGCCTGCGCGTCAACCCGCAGCTGGGCGGCGGCAGCATCGGCGCGATGAGCACCGCGACGGCCACCTCGAAGTTCGGCTTCGCCCTCCAGGACGAGGGGGCGCGCGAGTTCGTCGTACGCGCCTGCGTGGAGCGCCCCTGGATCACCCGGCTGCACTGCCACGTCGGCTCCCAGGGCATGCCGCTGGAGAAGATGGCCGCGGGCGTGGCCGCCACCTACGAGCTGGCCGAGGAGATCAACCGGGCCGCCGGGGGGCGGCGGATCGACACCCTCGACATCGGCGGCGGCCTCCCGGTCAACTTCGGCTCCGAGGAGGTCTCCCCCACCTTCGCCGAGTACGCCCGGCTGCTGCGCGACACCGTCCCCGGTCTGTTCGACGGGCGCTACGGGCTGGTCACCGAGTTCGGACGGTCGGTGCTGGCCAAGTGCGGGCTGGTGCTGGCCCGGGTGGAGTACGCCAAGAGCTCCGGGGGCCGCCCGATAGCGGTCACCCACGCGGGCGCCCAGGTCGCCGTGCGGACGGTCTTCGCACCCGAGGCCTGGCCGCTGCGCGTCGCCGCCTACGACGGGCTGGGCCGGCCCAAGCGGAGCGCGCCCGTGGTGCAGGACATCGCCGGGCCCTGCTGCTTCGCCGGCGACCTCGTGGCGCGCGGCCGGGAACTGCCGGAGCTGGCCTCCGGCGATCTGGTGGCGCTGCTGGACACGGGGGCGTACTACTTCTCCACCCCGTTCGACTACAACAGCCTGCCCAGGCCGGGCGTGTACGGCTTCACCCTCGGGGACGCCGCGTCCGCCCCGGCGGACGGGGCGGACGGCGGCAGCGGCGGGGGCAGGGGCGATGGCGGTACCGACATCGACGCCGTGCGCTTCGCGACCGTGCGCCCGCCCCAGACCCTGGAGGACCTCGTCGCCGCGTCCGGCGGCGCTCAGCGCGACGCGCTCACCGCGCCGCGGCCGTGACCCGCGCCCGGGGGCGGCGCTCCCGGGCCGCGCCCGGCACCGGGGACCGGCGGCGGGCGCCACCCGGCGCGGCGTCCCCGGCCAGCGGGCCGGTGGTCATCCAACCGCGCACGTCCTTGCGGGACGGGCTGCGCCCGTCCGCCCACTCCGGGCGCACCCACAGCAGCTTCTCGTTGCGCCGCTCCCAGCGGCCCAGCCACACCGCCTTGGCCCACAGGCCCGCTCCGGCCCCGGCCAGCAGCAGGCCGCCGGCGGCCGGAGCGGCCAGGGACGAGGCCGCGGCGGCCAGGAAGGCGGCGGCCAGCCACCAGCGGCGCCTGCGCAGCCAGGCGCGCACGGTCACCGCCCGGTCGTGGAGCACCACCCACTTGCCCGCCGCGGTCGACGCCTTGATCAGCCCGGTGCAGCGGCGGCGGCGTGCCAGGAAGGCCGCGGCGGCCGCCACGAGGAAGAGCGCGGCCCCGCCCAGGATTCCGACGCGCCGCCCGGTCAGCCCCGGCACCGCCAGGCCGACGCCCGCGGCCGCGAGGCCGGTCCACCACAGCGCGGTGCCCGCAGTCCGCGTGTACACCGCGACCCTCGCCAGCGCGTACGCTCCCCGTCCCACGGCAGCCCTCCTCGTTCCTTCCGGTGACGTTCTCCGTTCGGCTGTCCGCCGCCACCGCGTCACCGCGTGACGGCTCGCTCGGTGCGAAAGCGTACTGAGGGATGATGAGATTCGCCTGAGAGAACGGCGGACCCCGCCCGGCTCCGGCGCGATCCCCCGGGTCCTGGCCGGGCCCCGGCCGGCCCGGTCATTCGGCGAACAGGCCCCGCCGGGCGGCACGTGCGTCGAACTCCTCCAGCCGGGCCTGCGCGTCGGGCAGTTCGTCGCACATCGCCTCCAGCAGCACCCGTCCCAGCATCATGGGCGAGCAGGCGGTGTCGAAGGACAGCGTGGTCCCGACGGCGGCGGGCAGCAGCAGGTCGCCGGGGCGGGCGACGGGCGCGAAGACGCTGTCGGCGACGGTGACGATCCGCAGCCCGGCCTCCCGGGCGTGCTCCAGGGCCGCCACCGTCTCGCGCGGATGGCGGGGCAGCGCGAAGCACAGCAGCGCGCTCGCCCCGGCCCGCACCGCGGCGTCGAGGCGGTCGTCCAGCATCGAGCCGCCCTCGTCCAGCAGCCGTACGTCCGGATGCACCTTGGCGGCGAAGTACGCGAAGCCGCGGGCCTGCGCGGCGGCGGCCCGCAGCCCCAGGACGGGCAGCGGCCGGGAGGCGGCCAGCAGCCGCCCGGCCTCGGCGACGGGGGCGGGGTCGGCCAGCAGGGCCGCGAGCTGTCGCAGGTGCTCGATCTCGGCGTGCACGGCCTGCTGGTACGCGTTGCCCGCCGTGCCGCCGTCCGCTCCCCGCGCTCCGGCGCCGGAAGCACCGTCCGCCGAGGGCGCCGGCAGGGCCTCGCGCAGATGCCTGCGCAGCGCCGGATAGCCGTCGAAGCCCAGTGCCACGGCGAAGCGGGTCACCGACGGCTGGCTGACGCCGGCCAGCTCCGCCAGCTCCACGCTGGACAGGAACGGGGCGTCCTCCGCGCGCCGCACCATGCAGTGGGCGATCCGCCGCTGGGTGGGGGTGAGCCGGTGCCCCTCGAACATCCTCAGCAGTCGCGCGCCCGAACCGCTCACCGTGCCCACCTGCCCCTCCGCCCCCTCTTCAGGACCCTCCTGCTCCGCATAAGCCTATTCAGTGCCGGCCCGGTCCACAGGGGCCGGGCCGCGGTGGAGCGGTGGACTCATGGGGCGGGCGGGGCCGGCCGGCAGGGCGGGCACGCGGGAAGCCGCGCTGGAAGTCGCGCGGGGACCGCCGCACCCCGGTGCGGACACCAGGGGCGGGACGACGGCGGTCCCCGCGAGGACGCGCGGCCGGGCCTGGCCCGCGTCCCGGGCGCCGGGAGGAGTCCGGGAGCCGCTCCGGAAGTCCTCCGCGCCGTTGGACACCACGGTGCCCGACGGGTGTTAACCGCGTTTTTCCGGGCCGTGACGGCCCGGTACCTACTCCGCCCCGCCGCTTGCGGCCCCGGCGCCCCGGGCGAGGAAGGCCAGCAGGTCCTGGCGGCTGACCACTCCGGTCGGCTTGCCCTCCACCAGCACGATCGCCGCGTCGGCCCCCTCCAGCACCGCCATCAGGTCGGCGACCGGCTCGCCCGAGCCGACCTGCGGCAGCGGCGCGCTCATATGCGCCTCCAGCGGCTCCTCCAGCTTGGCGCGCCCGGTGAACAGCGCGTCCAGCAGGTCGCGTTCGACGATCGAGCCGACGACCTCGGCCGCCATCACGTCCGGGTGCCCGGCACCGGGCTTGACCACGGGCATCTGCGATACGCCGTACTCGCGCAGCACCTCGACGGCCTCGCCGACGGTCTCCTCGGGGTGCATGTGGACCAGCGAGGGCAGCCCGCCGTCCTTGCGGCGCAGCACGTCGCCGACGCGGGCCTGGGTGGGCTCGCCCTCCTCCAGGAAGCCGTAGTCCGCCATCCACTCGTCGTTGAAGATCTTCGAGAGGTAGCCGCGCCCGCCGTCCGGCAGCAGGACGACGACCGTGTCGTCCTCCCCGAGCCCCTCGGCCACGCGCAGCGCCGCGACCACGGCCATGCCGCAGGAGCCGCCGACCAGCAGGCCCTCCTCGCGGGCCAGCCGCCGCGTCATCCGGAAGGAGTCCTTGTCGGAGACGGCGACGATCTCGTCCGTCACCTCGCGGTCGTAGGCGCTGGGCCAGAAGTCCTCGCCGACGCCCTCCACCAGGTAGGGGCGCCCCGAGCCGCCGGAGTACACCGAGCCCTCCGGGTCGGCGCCGACGATCCGCACCTTCCCGCCGGAGACCTCCTTGAGGTAGCGGCCGGTGCCGCTGATGGTGCCGCCGGTGCCGATGCCGGCCACGAAGTGGGTGATCCTCCCGTCCGTCTGCTCCCACAGCTCGGGGCCGGTGGTCTCGTAGTGGGAGCGCGGGTTGTTCGGATTGCTGTACTGGTCCGGCTTCCAGGCACCCGGCGTCTCGCGCACCAGCCGGTCGGAGACGTTGTAGTAGGAGTCGGGGTGCTCGGGGTCGACCGCGGTGGGGCAGACCACGACCTCGGCGCCGTACGCGCGCAGTGTGTTGATCTTGTCCGTGGACACCTTGTCCGGGCAGACGAAGACGCAGCGGTAGCCCTTCTGCTGGGCCACGATCGCCAGCCCCACCCCGGTGTTGCCGGAGGTGGGCTCGACGATGACGCCGCCCGGCTTCAGCTCGCCGGAGCGTTCGGCGGCCTCGATCATCCGGACCGCGATCCGGTCCTTCACCGAACCGCCCGGGTTGAAGTACTCGACCTTGGCCAGAACGGTGGCCCGGATCCCCGCCGCCACACTGTTCAGCTTGACCAGCGGGGTGTTGCCGACAAGCTCGATCATCGAATCGTGATACTGCACCTGGTTCTCCGCATTCGGGGGCAGTCGCCGTCGCCTGCCCGTACAGCCAGCCTAGGGGGACGCCGGAGCGGTGTTGACGCGCGTTGCGCAGCGCACTGCACTGGGCATGACACTCATAGTGACGTGCGGGCACCGCACGGACCGCGCGCCGGGCGCACAGGGCGCGCGTACGGGGTGCGAGAAGGCTGCGGGGGCGCGGCGGAACGGAGGGCCCGATGGTGAGGGCTGTGCCCGGACCGGTGTCCGGGGCGAGAGTGGCGCGCAGGATCGCGACCGCCGCGGCGTACGGCGGAGGAGGAGCCGGACTGCTCGGCGGGGCGGCCGTCGGCCTGCTGATGGCCCAGGCACGGCTGGCGCGGCGCCGGGTGGGCGGCTCGGACGACGTGCCGCCGCCGGCGGACGGGGTGTACGGCACGGCCGTCGCCTCCGCCGGGCCGGGCGCGCAGGCCACACCGCTGCGGCTGGCGGTGCTCGGGGACTCCACCGCCGCCGGCCAGGGCGTCCACCGGCCGAGGCAGACCCCGGGCGCGCTGCTGGCGGCGGGACTGGCCGCGGTGGCCGAGCGGCCGGTGCGGCTGCGCAACGTGGCGGTGTCGGGGGCCTGCTCGGACGACCTGGACCGCCAGGTGTCCCGGCTGCTGGGGAACGGCGGCATCGACGGCGACGGCGCCCCCGACGTGTGCGTCGTCATGATCGGCGCGAACGACGTCACCCACCGCGTACCGCCCGCCGTCTCGGTGCGGCTGCTGGGGAACGCGGTGGCGCGGCTGCGGGCGGCCGGGTGCGAGGTCGTGGTGGGCACCTGCCCGGATCTGGGCACGGTCGAGCCGGTCGCCCAGCCGCTGCGCTGGCTGGCCCGCCGGATGAGCCGCCGGCTCGCGGCGGCCCAGACGGTCGCGGTGGTGGAGCGGGGCGGATGGACGGTCTCGCTGG
Organism: Streptomyces sp. ICN903; assembly: GCF_022015835.1. NCBI lineage: Bacteria > Bacillati > Actinomycetota > Actinomycetes > Kitasatosporales > Streptomycetaceae > Streptomyces > Streptomyces sp. ICN903. Next base: position 29,528 of record NZ_JAKMAY010000006.1, read on the forward strand.
GCGATCTGCTCGGCCCGGAGTTCGAGGCGAACCCGCGGGAGCTGTTCGGCCCCGACAACTACCACCCCTCGGCGGAGGGCTACGCGACCGCGGCCATGGCCTTCCTGCCCACGCTCTGCGCCGCGCTGGGCCTGTGGCCCGAGGGGCCGGAGGAGGACGGGTGCCCCGGCGGCCACGGCGCCGCACGCCGCGAGGAGGCCCTCCCCGTCGCGGCCGCCGCGGTGGCCGCGGCCGGTGAGGGCGGCACCGAGGTCTCGGGGACGCACGGCCCCCTGGCGCTGCTGAGGCGCCGCCTCCGCAGGCGGCTGCCGGCGGCCGGGGTGATCGCGGTGGCCGAGCGTCCCGGGGCGCCCGAGCCGGCGGGCGCCGGGTGACCGTGCGCCGGCACCGCTTCACGGCGGGCTCGCACGCAGGCCCGCCGCGGCCCGGGAGGGCCCGGAGCGGTCCGGCGAACGGGGGGAACTGAGCAAGCGCTTAGAAAAGAGGCCCGGATCACACGTGGCGAGTCGTGACCGCCGCCTTACGGAACGGTAGTTTCCAAGCATCCACAGCCCTCCGCCCTCGTTCCCTGGAGCCGTGATGCCCGAAGCCGTGATCGTCTCAGCAGCCCGTTCGCCGATCGGACGCGCCTTCAAGGGCTCGCTCAAAGACGTCCGCCCGGACGACCTGACCGCCGGCATCGTCAAGGCCGCGCTGGACAAGGTGCCGCAGCTGGACCCGACCGAGATCGACGACCTGATGCTGGGCTGCGGCCTGCCCGGCGGTGAGCAGGGCCACAACCTCGGCCGGGTCGTCGCCGTCCAGATGGGGATGGACCACCTGCCGGGCTGCACCATCACCCGCTACTGCTCGTCCTCGCTGCAGACCACCCGCATGGCCATGCACGCCATCAAGGCGGGCGAGGGGGACGTGTTCGTCTCGGCCGGCGTCGAGACGGTCTCCCGCTCGGTCAACGGCACCTCCGACGGCATGCCCGGCACCCACAACCCGGTCTTCGCCGACGCCGAGGCTCGCACCGCCGCCCGTGCCGAGTCCGGTGGCGAGGGCTGGCACGACCCGCGCGAGGACGGCGAACTGCCGGACGTCTACATCGCCATGGGCCAGACCGCCGAGAACCTCGCCCGCCTCAAGGGCGTCACCCGGCAGGACATGGACGAGTTCGGCGTGCGGTCCCAGAACCTCGCCGAGAAGGCCATCGCCTCCGGCTTCTGGGAGCGCGAGATCACCCCGGTCACCCTGCCCGACGGCACGGTCGTCTCCAAGGACGACGGCCCGCGCGCGGGCGTGACCCTGGAGGGCGTGCAGGGCCTCAAGCCCGTCTTCCGCCCCGACGGCCTGGTCACCGCGGGCAACTGCTGCCCGCTGAACGACGGCGCCGCCGCGCTGGTGATCATGTCCGACACCAAGGCGCGCGAGCTGGGCATCACCCCGCTGGCCCGGATCGTCTCCACCGGCGTCTCCGGTCTGTCCCCCGAGATCATGGGCCTGGGCCCGGTCGAGGCGTCGAGGCGGGCGCTGAAGCTGGCCGGCATGACCATCGACGACATCGACCTGGTGGAGATCAACGAGGCGTTCGCCGCACAGGTGATCCCCTCCTACCGGGACCTGGGCATCGACGAGGACAGGCTCAACGTCAACGGCGGCGCCATCGCCGTCGGCCACCCCTTCGGCATGACCGGCGCCCGCATCACCACCACGCTGATCAACTCCCTCCAGTGGCACGACAAGCAGTTCGGCCTGGAGACGATGTGCGTCGGCGGCGGCCAGGGCATGGCCATGGTCATCGAGCGCCTCAGCTGAACCGGCCCCGCGGACCGCGTGTCCCGCGTCACACCGGACCGGCGCACGATGTGATCTGACTCACCGTCGGCGCGCCGTCGATGCACCGGTGAGACCGAAGAGCCCCCAGGATGTGACCTATGTCCTGGGGGCTCGCCGTCTTCCCTGCTCACAGGGGTCGCGTTGGTCCGCACGGGGGCCCGCGCACGCCCTTTTGGCGGTGCCCGGCACATCGCTCGACAGGAGATTCCCCTCCGGCTGCGATAGGAATTCAGGGATCGGAGTTCCAACCGGGAGTACGTCAGTGAGCGCCATATCCCTCATCCTGCTGCTGGCCGCCGCCGTCGCCGCGGCTCTGGGCGGCGCCGCCCTGCACACCGCCCTGGGCCTGCGCCGCCGGCTCGCCGAGCTGCGGGCGCGGCTCGCCGCGGCCGAGGCGCGCGCGGACCTGGCGCACGCCTTCGTCCCCCCGGCGCGCACCTCCCCGAACGCCGAGGAGATCCGGTCCGCCGTCGCCGACGCCCTCGCGGAGGAGCGCGAGCGCGAACTCGCCGAGGCCCGCGCCTTCTGGGCCGCCCAGGAGGCGCGCGACGACCGTGCCGAGAGCCTCCTGCCCGATGGGCGCGGCGCGGAGTACGAGGGCGCCGGCCTCGACCCGGCACTGCTGGACGCGCTGCTGGAGCGCGCCCTGGGCGGCGGTACGCACGAGGGCGAGGCGTTCGTACCGCACCAGACGGACCGGGACGGGGCTCCTTCCGGGCCGGGCCTCCGGCGGCCCGCCGCACCCGGCTCCGAGGACTTCGAGGACTCCGGGGAGGCCGGGGCGCCCCGGGGCACGGCGGGGGCCGACTCCGCGGAACTGGCCGCGGCACGCCGTCGCCACCCCTCCCACCCCGGCTACGACCTGAACGGCGAGCCCGTCGTCCCCGGCCCCGCGACCGGGCCGGACGACTTCGAGGACTCCGACGCCGCCGACCGCGGCTCCGGCCACACCGCCGGCGCCGACGGCACCGCCGACACCGCCGACACCGCCGACCACGAGTCCACCCGCCTGCGGCTGGCCGAACTGGCCGAGCGCCGCACACCGCTGGCCGACGTACGGCCCGGCCCGCTGGGCACGCTGGACGTCTACGTCTTCGCCGACGGCACCACCGTCTGCATGACGCCCGGCCACCGCGAGACCGCCGAGCGGCTCGCCGCCGCGGTGCGCGAGGGCGCCGAGCCGGTGCTGCTGGGCGGATCGGGCGTCCTCGGCGCGTACGCCCTCACCTTCGCGTGCGGCCGGGAGAGCGTCTACGTCCTGGCCGACCGGGTCATCGCCTCGCTCTGAGCGCCGCTTCGAGCGCCGCGGACTCGGCGGCCTCCACCAGCGCCACGGCCTCGGCCAGCTCCCGGGGGCCGGAACCGGCCCGCTCCCCGGCCGTCCGCAGCGCCTCCGCCAGATCGTGCCCGGCCACCGCGAGTTGGTCCCCGACGGCGAAGGAACCCGCGTCGGGCAGGGGGCGCGTGGGGCGGCCGGGGAACTCCAGACGCTGGGCTCGGTCGGCCAACTCCCCGGCCAATGCGAGACCCTCGGCCGCGGCGCCCCGGGCCAGGGCGCTGTGCGGCATGGCCCGCAGCCGGTCGGCGAAGCGGTCCACGGCGGTCAGCAGGGGGGTCACGTCGAGCACGGCGCAACCCTATGCGCCCCGCGCACACCGCCGCCAACGGGGCGGAAGCACGGTGGCGCGCGGGAGGCGTACAGGAGGCGCACGGAACGCGTGGAGGGGCCCCGGGGCGCTGTGCCCCGGGGCCCCTCACAGGTCCCGTCCGGCCCGGCCGGGAGGCCGGGGCCGGGCAGCCGGATCAGTCGCTGCTCTGCAGGATGGCGATCAGCCGCAGGAACTCCAGGTAGATCCAGACCAGGGTCAGGGTCAGACCGAAGGCGGCCAGCCAGGACTCCTCACGGGGGGCACCGTAGGCGATGCCGTCCTCGACCTGCTTGAAGTCCAGGGCCAGGAAGGCGGCGCCGAGCACGATGCCGATGACGCCGAACAGGATGCCCAGGCCACCGCTGCGGAAGCCGAGGCCGTCACCGCCGCCGAAGACGGCGAACAGCAGGTTGATGCCCATCAGCAGGACGAAGCCGATGGCCGCGGCCATCACGAAGCGGTAGAAGCGCCGCGTGACGCGGATGATGCGGGCCTTGTACATGAACAGCACGGCGGCGAAGACCGCCATGGTGCCCAGCACCGCCTGCATCGCCGCACCGTTGGCGATGTAGCTGTCGACGTAGTTGCTGATGGCCCCGAGGAACAGGCCCTCGAAGGCGGCGTAGGCCAGGATCAGCGGGGGCGACGCCTTGCGCTTGAAGGACTGCACCAGACCCAGGACCAGGGCGATCAGCATCGCGCCCAGGGCCAGGCCGAGCGACAGGTCCGTGATCCACGCCACAGCCGCCATGGCGACGACCAGACCCACCGTCATCGCCGTACGGGCGACGACGTCGTCCATCGTCATCCGGCCGGCCTGCGGCGGGGCGGCCGGCGGGAAGCCCGGCTGGCCGGCCGTCTGGGGCTGCTGGGCGTAGGGGTTGGTGGGCTGGGCGCCGGTCGCGTACGGGTTGGCGGCGTACGGGTTCCCGGCCTGCGGCTGCTGCGTGGCGTTGAAACCGGCGTAGCCGTTGTCTCGGCTGAATCCCCGTCGCGAGAAGACCGGGTTACTGCTCCTCATCTCACTCCTCCATGGCCGCACCGCGCGGCCCTTCCTCAAGAGTAATGCTTTAGCAAAGACCGCACGGTAGTGCACTGGCAAGAACGACGGAAGGAGTCGTGATTGTTCCGGTACCCGGCGTCGTGCCGGTGATACCCCGCCAGGGGGCCGCCACGCACCCGTCCGGCGGAACCGGGCGGCAGGACGGGCCCGTGCGTTCCGGCCGCGTCCGGCGGGCGCGGCGGGTGCGGCCGCAGGCGCCGGGCTCCGGAGCGAGGGACGTGCGGACGGTGGGCCGGCGGCCCCCGGGCCTGCGCCCCGAACGCCGGAGTGCGCAGGTCGGCGGGTCCGCTCCCACGCCCCTGTGCGCCGGGGACCGGATCTTGGCACCCGCCCGCCGCGGGGGGAGATTGGACCACGCAAGGCAGTGCAGGCTCCCACCCCCTTTTCCTTCGGAGGAGTTCATGCTGTCCGTACGCACCCACATCGCCGCGGCCATCGCGGCCTGTCTTCTCGCCGGCACCGGTACCGCGGTGGCCGCACCGTCCCACAGCCCCGGCAGGACGGGGCAGGGTTCCGAGTCGACCATCGCCGTCAGCAGGTTCGACGGCGGCAGCTTCGAGTACCCGGCGGTCGGGGCGAACACGTTCCGGACCATCGGCAGCGGTCAGCCCGTCGGCCCGTGGAGGGTCACATCCGGAGCCGTGGACCTGATCGGCGCCGGGTTCTGGCAGGCCGCCGAGGGCGACCAGTCCGTCGACCTCAACGCCACCACCGCGGGAACCGTGGCCCAGACCTTCACCACCACCCCGGGCAGGACGTACACGGTGACGTACTCCCTCGCCGGCAACCCGGAGGGCAACCCCTCACTGCCGAGGACGGGCCGGGCCCTCGTCGACGGGCAGAACTTCCAGGACTTCTCCTTCGACGTCACCGGCAGGACACGGGCCGACATGGGCTACGTGACACGGCAGTTCACCTTCGTCGCCAACAACGACACCACGACCCTCGCGTTCGCCAGCACCGTCGGCGGCGCCTACGGGCCCGTCATCGACGACGTCAGGGTCCACTCCTGCTGCCCGGACTCCTGCTGCCGCTGACCCGCCGCCCCCGCACGAC
>NZ_JAKMAY010000006.1:35126-45267 GCF_022015835.1 Streptomyces sp. ICN903
CCCCCGCACGACCCCGCCGCCCCGGACCGCCCACGGCCGTCCGGGGCGGCGGCACGGCACCGCCCCGGACGGTCACCGCAGAGGCACCAGATCGGCGTCGACGGGCAGTCCCTCGACATGCCGGCCGGACACGACCGCCAACTCGTAGTCGTGGCGGGTGCCCTGCTGCCACTGCCCGCCCGCCAGCCGCACGGTGGCGACGTTCGGAACGGGCCCGGCCGTCCAGTCCAGCGGCCCGGCGACGGTCTCCAGGCGGGTCCGGCCGACCGCCGCGGCGACCGCCGCCGGGTCGGTGGGGTCGGCGGCGGTCCGCAGGGCGTGCGCGGCGACCTCGAACAGCGCGTAGGCGAGGCCGAGCGGCTGGAGCCACTGCCTGCCCGTGGCCTGCTCGTACGCCTCGGCCAGTTCGGCGGCGGTCGTACCGTCGAGTGAGGAGCGGTACGGATGCGCGGGCGTCCAGTAGACCAGGGTGGCGACGTCCGCCTGTGCGGGCCGGTCGCCACCGGTGGTCGACGGCGGATAGGCGAGCCAGCGCGAGCAGGTGATCAGCCGGGGCGTGCCGCCGTGCCCGGCGGCCAGGGCACGGAACAGGGCAAGGTCCCGGGCGGTGGCCGCGCTCGTCACGATGTCGGCGTCCGCCTCGGCGAACGCCCTGACGTGGCCGGAGAGGTCGGCGGCCGGTTCGGTGTAGCCGGCCGGGTCCACCAGCCGGTGCCCGCGTGCGCGGGCGGCCGGGGCGAAACCCCGCTCCGCGTGCCGCGACCACGTGCCCTGCGGACCGTCGTTCCACAGGCACCCCACGGTCCGCCCGGGACCGCCGGCCCGCTCCCACAGATCCGCGAAGACCTCGGCGATGTCGTCCAGCCCCCAGCAGAAGTGGTACGTCCAGCGGAACGGCGTGTCCTCCCTCGCGCCGCGCCCGTAGTAGTAGACCTGCCACGGAAAGGTGCTCGACACGCAGGGCACACCCGCCTCCTCGCAGGCGTCGGCGGCGGCCGGCAGCACCTCCGTGCCGGCCAGCGTGAGGACGATCCGCGCGCCCTCGTCACGCACCAGTTCGCGCACCGCCTGCCGCGCGCCGTCGGCGGTGGAGCGGCTGTCCCGGCTCACCAGGCGCACCGGGTACTCCCGCGAGCCGTTGCGGATCCGGGTCAGCTTCGGCTCCAGCAGGGACACGGCGAACGCCAGCGGATCCCCCAGGTTCGCCAACCGCCCGGAGCGTGCCGCCACCACGCCCACCGTCAGGGTCCGTCCGCCGTCGTTCGACTCACGCATCTCCGTGTCCTCCGTGCTGGGCTGCGCGTACCCCCGGGACAACGGCGGGACGAGGAGGGTGGATACGTGTCGTCACTCCTGCGGCGGTACCGGCCGCACACGGTCGGCGGTGCGGCGGGGGCGGCAGGGCACTGCTGTGCGTGCCGTCTCCAACCGCTGTTTCGGTGGCGCTGCCCGTCGGTCGGCGGCTTCGGCGGCTTCGGCGGCGGATCGTCGCCCGGGACAGCGGATGGTGCCGGCGATGCCACGCCAGGGGGTCGCGGGGAGCCCGGTGTGCCCGGAGCCGGATTCGAACCGGCACGGCCTGTAGGCCAACGAGGTTTAAGCTCGTCGTGTCTGCATTCCACCATCCGGGCACCGGCTCATGGACCGCACGACTGGCTACGGCCCTCCCCTGGACGCTCAACGAGCCTATCCGCGGCGCTCGTTCGGACAACGGGCTTCCGACCCCAGGTTGTCTGATTTTATTGGCAACTGATGCCGCATCAGCGGCGCGCGCCCCTCTTCAAAGAGGATCACACGCCCCCGCCCCGCCGTCAGGAATGACGGAAAGTCGCTGCCCAGCCACAGGAAGACATCAGGGTGCCCTCTCCTCCTCAGGGATGACACGGGCCGCCCCGGTCCCCCCTCAGGCTTCCTCCGAGACCGGTTCGGGGGTGGACGCCGGTGGCCGGTTTCGCACGGACGATGGAGGGGTCCCCGTCAAGCCGCTGTGACAGGAGCCCCTTCCCGTGACCACCAGCACCCCGTCCGACGCCCTCTCCGCGCCCTCCGCCGCCGCCGGCGCCGCGGCCGCCCGTGCCGTGGACCTGACCAAGGTCTACGGCCAGGGCGAGACGAAGGTGGTGGCCCTGGACTCCGTCACCGTGGACTTCCGGCGGGGGGCGTTCACCGCGATCATGGGCCCGTCGGGCTCGGGCAAGTCCACCCTGATGCACTGCATGGCCGGTCTGGACTCGTTCTCCTCCGGATCGGCCTGGATCGGCGAGACCGAGCTGTCCTCCCTGAAGGAGAAGAGGCTGACCCGGTTGCGCCGGGACAAGATCGGCTTCATCTTCCAGGCGTTCAACCTGCTGCCCACGCTGACGGCCCTGGAGAACATCACGCTGCCGATGGACATCGCCGGCCGCAAACCGGAGCGGGAGTGGCTGGACCGCGTGGTGGAGACGGTGGGCCTGTCGGGCCGCCTCAAGCACCGCCCCAACCAGCTCTCCGGCGGCCAGCAGCAGCGCGTGGCGGTCGCCCGCGCCCTGGCCGCCCGGCCGGAGATCATCTTCGGCGACGAGCCGACCGGCAACCTCGACTCGCGCTCCGGCGCCGAGGTGCTGGGCTTCCTGCGCAACTCGGTGCGGGAACTGGGCCAGACCGTTGTCATGGTGACCCACGACCCGGTGGCCGCCTCGTACGCGGACCGGGTCGTCTTCCTCGCCGACGGCCGGATCGTCGACGACATGGCCGACCCCACCGCCGAGGGCGTGCTGGACCGCATGAAGGCGTTCGACGCCCGGGGCCGCACCAGCTGACCGGCCGGGCCCCGGCCCCCGACATCCCGACCCGCCGCGCCTCCACACCTATCCCAGGATCACGAGACCCCATGTTCCGTACCGCCCTGCGCAACGTGCTCGCGCACAAGGCCAGACTGCTGATGACCACGCTCGCCGTCATGCTCGGCGTGGCGTTCGTCGCGGGCACCCTGGTCTTCACCGCCACCCTCTCCGAGGCCTTCGCGAGAAGCTCCGCCAAGGGCTTCGAGGCCGTCGACGTGGTCGTCCGCCCCGACTTCTCCAGCGACGAGACCGACCCCGGCGGCCCCTCGGACCTCTCCCGCGAACTGCTGGAGCGGACGCGGGAGCTGCCGGGCGTCGAGCACGCCACCGGAGCCGTCTCCGGCTTCGCCGCCCTCGCCGGCAAGGACGGCGGGCTGGTCGGCGAGGGCTGGTCGACCCAGGGCGGCAACTACGACACCGGCCCGGACGGATCGGGCGAGGACCCGCGCTACGACCTGCGTGAGGGCCGCGCCCCGCAGCGTGCCGGCGAGATCGCGCTGGACTCCGCGACCGCCGGGCGCACCGGCTACGGAGTCGGCGACACCGTGCGGCTGTCCGTCAGCGGCCCGGTCCGCGAGGAGAAGGTCACCGGCGTCTTCGACACCGACGACGGCAACGTCGCCGCCGGCGGCACCCTGGTGCTGTTCGACACCGCCACCGCACAGAAGCTGTTCTCCCAGCCCGGCCGGTACAGCGAGATCGTGCTGACCGCCTCCGAGGGCGTGGGCCAGGGGGAGTTGAGGAAGAGCGTCGAGAAGGTCCTGCCCGAGCAGGCTGAGGCCGTCACCGGGCAGTCGCTCGCCGACGACCAGGCGAGGATGATCGAGGCGGAGATGGAGGGCATGCGCACCGGGCTGCTGGTGTTCGCCGGAATCTCCCTGTTCGTCGGCGTCTTCATCATCGCCAACACCTTCACCATGCTGGTCGCCCAGCGCACCAAGGAACTGGCGCTGCTGCGCGCGGTCGGCGCGAGCCGCCGCCAGGTGACCCGCTCGGTGCTGGTGGAGGCCGTGGTCGTCGGCGCGATCGCCGCGGCGATCGGCCTGCTGGCGGGCATCGGGATCGGCGCCGGGCTGCGTTCGCTGACGGGCTCCCTCGGCGCCACCGTGCCGGACGGCCCCCTGGTGGTCCCCCCGGCCGCGATCATCGCCTCGCTGGTCGTCGGCATCAAGGTCACCGTGGTCGCGGCCTGGCTGCCCGCCCGCCGCGCCGCGAAGGTCCCGCCGGTCGCCGCGATGGGCAGCGTGCACGCGCCCGCCACCGTCCGCGGTCTGGTCGTGCGCAACACCATCGGCGCGGTCCTGGCCGGTGTGGGGGCCGCGCTGGTGCTGGCCGCCACCGGCATGGAGGACGGCAAGATCCCGATGAGCGCGGGCGCCGGGCTGCTGGTGATCGGCGTGTTCGTGCTGACGCCGCTGCTGTCGCGCCCGGTGATAGCCCTGGCCGCGCCCGCGATGCGCATGGTCGGCGTGTCGGGCAAGCTGGCGCGCCTCAACGCCGTGCGCAACCCGCGCCGCACCGCCACCACCGCCGCGGCGCTGATGATCGGCCTCACGCTGATCACCGGTCTGACCGTGATAGCGAGCGGCGTCCAGAAGGGCATCGACAAGATGGCCACGGAGGCGCTCAAGGCCGACTACGTGGTCTCGATGGCCAACTACCGGCCCCTGTCCCCGGAGATCGAGCGGACGCTGGCCGAGCAGGACGAGGTCACGGCCCTCAGCCCGATGCGCAACTCCCCCTCCCGCGTCGGCGACGGATACGAGTACCTCACCGGCGTCAACGGCGAGGCGTTCGGCGAGCTGGTCGGACTCGACTTCACCCACGGCTCGTTCGAGGGACTGGCCGACGGCGGGGCGGTGGTGGACACCGCCACGGCGAAGGAGCACGGCTGGCGGACCGGTTCGACCTTCGAGGTGGTCTACGAGGACGGCGAGCGCGGCGAGCTGACCGTCTCGGGCGTCTACCGGGCCAACGAGATGATGCGCGGCATCATGCTGGACACCTCCGTGCTCGACCCGCACCTGGAGAAGGTCACCAGCATGCAGGTGCTGGTGGGCACCGAGGGCGGCACGAGCGAGTCGGTGAAGTCCGCCCTGGAGGACGCCCTCGGCAACAACCCGGCCGTTCTCGTCCAGGACGAGGAGGACGTCTCGGAGTCCGTCGCCCAGATGATCACGCTGATGCTGAACATGCTCTACGGACTGCTGGCCATGGCCGTGGTCGTCGCGGTGCTCGGGGTGGTCAACACCCTGGCCATGTCGGTCTTCGAGCGGTCGCAGGAGATCGGGATGCTGCGGGCGATCGGCCTGGACCGGCGCGGCACCAAGCGGATGGTCCGGCTGGAGTCGCTGGTGATCTCGCTCTTCGGCGGGGTGCTCGGCGTCGGCCTGGGCGTCTTCTTCGGCTGGGCGGCCGGGGAGCTGATCGCCTCCTCGATGCCCACCTACGAACTGGTGCTGCCCTGGGAGCGCATGGGCGTCTTCCTGGCGCTGGCCGCACTGGTGGGCGTGCTGGCCGCGCTGTGGCCGGCGCGGCGCGCGGCGAGGCTGAACATGCTGGAGGCCATCAAGACCGAATGACGCGGAGTGCCGGGCGCGGAGTGCGCCGCGCCCGGCACTCCGGCCACGGGGTCCGGACCGCTCGGCGGTCCGGACCCTTCCGCCTGCGCGGGCTCTCGCGGGTGCGGGCCCGGCCCGCGGGCGGCGAGTGCTCCGCGCGAGCCATGGGTTCCGGTGCCGGGCGCGGCGGCTTCACCGGACCCCGGCGGCCGGTTCACCGGGTCCTGGGGCGCCCCGGTGGGCGTACGCCGTCCGGGAGCCGGCGCGTACGAGTGCCGCCGTGCGCCGGTGCGTGAGTGCGCGGGCGGCGAGCGCTCCGGCGTACCGGGCCCGCGCCCCGCGCGAGGGCGCCGGGTCCGGAACGCCGAGGGGCGCCCGCTCCTCCCTGTGCGGGAGGGGCGGGCGCCCCTGCGGTGCGTACCGCGTGCGCCGGTGCCCGGTCGGGGGACCGTGCGGTCAGGAGGCCTTGGCCTTGGGCCGGGACTCCCGCACGGCGGCCGAGACCGGGGCCGCGGCCTCGTAGAACTCCTCGCGCGGGTTCTCCACGGCGCCGAGGGAGACGACCTCGCGCTTGAGGAACATCGCGAGCGTCCAGTCCGCGAAGACCCGGATCTTGCGGTTCCAGGTCGGTACCGCCAGGCCGTGGTAGCCGCGGTGCATGTACCAGGCCAGACGGCCCTTGAGCTTCAGCTTGACCCGCTTGCCCAGGGCGATCATCGCGACGCCCTTGTGGAGGCCGAGGCCGGCCACCGCGCCCTTGTTGGCGTGGCGGTACTCGCCCTGCGGGAAGCCCCGCATGCCCGAGATCACGTTGTCGCCGAGCACCTTGGCCTGGCGCAGCGCGTGCTGGGCGTTGGGCGGGCACCAGGCGTTCTCGTTGCCCGCGTCGCGGCCGACGAGGTCCGGGACCTGGGCGTTGTCGCCCGCGGCCCAGATGTAGTCGGACCCCTTGACCTGGAGCGTCGCCTCGGTGTCCACGTGGCCGCGCGGGCCCAGCGGCAGGCCGAAGCGGGCCAGCGCCGGGTTCGGCTTGACGCCGGCGGTCCACACGATGGTGTCGGAGTCCACCTCGAGGCCGTTCTTGAGCACCACGTGGCCGTCGACGCAGGACTCCATGGACGTGGACAGGTAGACCTCCACGCCGCGCTTCTGGAGGTGCTCCAGACCCCACTTGCCGAGTTCGGGACCGACCTCGGGGAGGATCTTGTCCGCGGCGTCGACGAGGATGAAGCGCATGTCCTCGCGGCGGACGTTGTTGTAGTACTTGGCCGCGTCGCGAGCCATGTCCTCGACCTCGCCGATGGTCTCGGCTCCGGCGAAGCCGCCGCCGACGAAGACGAAGGTCAGCGCCCGGCGCCGGACGGCCTCGTCGTTCGTGGAGTCGGCCTTGTCGAGCTGCTCCAGGACGTGGTTGCGCAGGCCGATGGCCTCCTCCACGCCCTTCATGCCGATGCCGTTCTCGGCCAGGCCGGGGATCGGGAAGGTGCGGGAGACCGCGCCGAGCGCGACGACCAGGTAGTCGAAGGGCAGCTCGTAGGACTCGCCGACCAGCGGCGAGACCACGGCGACCTTGCGGTCCTGGTCGATGGTGGTGACGCGGCCGGTGAGGACCTCCGCCTTGGGGAGCACGCGCCGCAGCGGGACGACGACGTGGCGCGGGGAGATGGACCCGGCGGCTGCCTCCGGCAGGAAGGGCTGGTACGTCATGTACGAGCGCGGGTCGACGACGGTGACGGTCGCCTCGCCGTACCGCATCTTCTTCAGGATGCGGCGCGCTGCGTACAGACCGACGTACCCGCCACCCACTACGAGGATTCGCGGACGCTCCGTGGTGCTCATGCCTTCGAGTATCCCCTGCCGTTCGGGGGACCCCTCGTGAGGGTCTTCACAAGCACCTCACCCTCTTCTGCTACACTCCGCCGACCCGTGACCGGAACCACACCCGCAACCGGGAACCGGATCACCTCACGGTACGTTCAACACCCCCTGTGAGCTGCGCAATCGCTCTCCGGGCGAACTGGTCGGCACCACCGCCGGCCCGGAGGGGCGCGAGGCGTCGACGCCTCCGGAATCACCCCTTCCGGCGCGTGGAGACCCGGAACCGCCGCTACCGACAGGTAACATCGCCCGCTTGCGCGCTTTTCCTTGTGAAGAAGTTCACGAACTTTCCCGGCGGGGCCTCCCGCGGCCCCCCGATCCCGCCTTCACGGGGGTACGCCGGAGCGGCCGTCACCGCCGCCCACGCGCGTCTGACATCGTGTTTCCACCGACGGGGAGGGGACCTGATGCGCCGTCTCGCACTGCTGCCGATCCTGCTGGCCGCGGGGTGCGCCCTGCCCGGCGAGAGCCGGGCATGCACCCTCATCGGCGCCGAGTCCGGGGTCCGGGTGGTCTGGGAGCCCGCCGACTTCGCCGCGGACGCCGCCGGGGGCGGCGCCACCGTCAGGCTGTGCGTACGGAACGACTGCACGGAGCGGGAGGCGACCGCGCGGGATCCCTTCGGGGGGCTCTCCGTGCGCCTGGAGGAGGACGCCGGGCCCGCGACCGTGCCGGTGCGCTTCACCGTGACCGCCTCCGGCGGGCGCACCCTGCTCGACGACCGGACCGAGGTCGCCCTGAGGCGGAGCACGCCCAACGGCGAGGAGTGCCCGCCGGTGGTCTGGCAGGCGGCCCTCCGGGCCGTGCCGGGCGAGGGCCTGGTCCCGTACGGGCCGCTCCCGCGCGGGACGTGAGCGCGGGTCTGCCACAGCCCGGCCACCGGCATGCGAGCCCGGCCACCGGCATGCGTGCGGAAGCCCACACTGGTCCCGTGACCGAGAAGACCGTGACCGTACGGGACGCCCGCGCCCACCTCACGGACCACATCGACCGGGCCGAGCGGGGCACCCCGACGGTGATCACGCGCAGCGGCACTCCGGTGGCGGCCCCGCTGCCGATCGCCGACTTCCAGGCGCTGGAGGAGGCGGCCGACGCGCTGCTGGCCCGGGAGGCGGAAGCAGTCCTGGCCGAGGGCGGCCCCACTGTGACGATGGCCGAACTGCCGGCGGACCTGCTCACCGAGCGCGCGCGGTGAGGGCGCGGGGTGAAGCACCCCGTTCCGGTTCACCGCGCCGACACGGCCGCGCCCCCGGGCCACCGGCGGCCCGGGGCCGGGTCAGCGCGCGGCGCAGGAGTGGGCGATGCCGTCCAGGATGTCGTGCTCGCTGACCACGACCTCCCGGGCCCCGGTGCGCTCCATGACCGCCTGGAGGACGAGGGCGCCCGCGCCGATCACGTCCACCCGGCCCGGGTGCATCACGGGAATGGCGGCGCGCTCGTCGTGGGTGGCGGCCAGCAGGCGCGCGGTGACCTCCGCGACCTTCTCCGCGCTGATCCGTGAGTGGTGGATGGCGGACGGGTCGTACTCGGACAGCTCCAGCGCGACGGCGGCGACGGTGGTGACCGAGCCGGCCAGCCCCACCAGCGTCCGCGCCTCCGCCAGCGGAACGGTCTTCTCCACCAGGTCCAGCGCGGCCTCGGCGTCCGCCCTCATCGCGGCGATCTGCGCCTGCGAGGGAGGGTCGGTGATCGCGCCGTCGCGCAGCAGATGGCGCTCGGTCAGCCGGACGCACCCGACGTCCACGCTGCGGGCGGCCCGCACCCCGTCGTCGCCCACCACGAACTCCGTGGAGCCGCCGCCGATGTCCACCACCAGGTACGGCCCGGCCAGGTGCTCGGTGCCCGCCAGTTCCCTGGTCGCGCCGGTGAAGGAGAACTCGGCCTCCTGGTCGCCGGTGATCACCTCGGGCTCGACGCCCAGGATGTCCACGACGCCGCGCACGAAGTCGTCCCGGTTCTCGGCGTCGCGCGAGGCGGAGGTGGCGACGAAGCGGGTGCGTCCCGGGGTGACGCCGTGCGAGCGGATCACCTCGGCGTACTCGCGGCAGGCGGCGAAGGTGCGCTCCAGCGCCTCGGGGGCCAGCCGTCCGGTGCGGTCCACGCCCTGGCCGAGGCGGACGATGGTCATCCGGCGGTCGAGGTCGGTCAGTTCGCCGGTGGCCGGGTCGATGTCGGCGACGAGCAGGCGGATGGAGTTGGTGCCGCAGTCGATGGCGGCGACCCTGACCGCCGTGCCGTTCGCCGTACCGTTCGCCGTGTCCGTCACTGCGCTTCCTCCCCCGTGTTCCCGGTGTCCCCGGCGTTCCCGCCGTCCCCGGCCGTGCTCACGCACGGCCCCTTGCGCCACCACTCCGGGAGCATGGCGATCGCCTCGTCGCCCAGCGGGTTGACGCCCGGCCCCGCGGCCAGCGAGTGGGCGACCAGGACGTGCAGGCACTTGACGCGGTCGGGCATCCCGCCCGCGCTGGGGAAGCCCTCCAGCACCTCGATGGCGTCGCGGCGCGCGATGTAGTCCTCGTGCGCCCGGCGGTACGCGGCGGCCAGCTCCGGGTCGGTGCGCAGCCGCTCGGTCATCTCCTTCATCACGCCCTCGGCCTCCAGCGTGCCGATCGCGGAGGCCGCGCGCGGGCAGGTGAGGTAGTACGTGGTCGGGAAGGGCGTGCCGTCCTCCAGCCGCGGCGCGGTCTCCACCACGTCGGGCTGCCCGCAGGGGCAGCGGTGCGCGATGGCGCGCAGGCCGCGCGGCGGGCGGCCGAGCTGCTGCTGGAATGCCTCGACGTCGGCTTCGGTCGGCGCGGTGGGTTCGGTACGGGGCGGGGGCGTTTCCATGTGGTCAGGATGCCTCAGGGGTGTCGGAGCCGGACGCGGGGCCCGGCGGGG
>NZ_JAKMAY010000060.1:0-23997 GCF_022015835.1 Streptomyces sp. ICN903
TTTCCGGGTCGGGGTGGAGCGGGCAGTGAACCGGGGACGACGGAATGGGGGGAACCGTGATCGTCTGGTTGAACGGCGCCTTCGGCGCGGGCAAGACCACGACGGCCCGTGAGCTGGTCGAGTTGCTCCCGGACAGCCACCTCTTCGACCCCGGCCTGATCGGCGCGGGGCTGCGCGCGCTCCTGCCGCGCAAACGCCTGGACGAGGTGTCGGACTGCCAGGACCTGCCCGCCTGGCGGCGGCTGGTGGTGGACACCGCCGCCGCCGTCCACGGTGAGGTGGGCGGCACCCTGGTGGTGCCGATGACGCTGCTGCGGCAGGAGTACCGCGACGAGGTCTTCGGCGGACTGGCGGCTCGCCGCATCCCCGTGCGCCATGTGCTCCTGGACGTGGAGGAAACGATCCTCCGCGAGCGGGCCGCCCGGCGCGGGGAGGCCGGGGAGACATCCGGGGACGGCGGGAGCGGCGAGGGCCGTGCCTTCGGCGCCCTGGACACCGCGGCGGACGGCCGGTGCCCGGAGCCGGACCGGGGCCCGGCCGTCCGCCACCGGGTGCCGGACTGGCTCCGGTCCGACGCGCACACCGTCGACGCCACCTTCCTCACCCCCCGGCAGACCGCCGAGAAGGTGGCGGAGGCGGTACGTGCCGGGGAAGGCGCCTGCGACATCGTGCAGACCCCGGAACCGACAGCGGAGACAGTGGCGGCCGGGGTCCTCCTCTTCGACGAGGCGGACCGGGTGCTGCTGGTCGATCCGACCTACAAGCCCGGCTGGGAGTTCCCCGGCGGGGTGGTCGAGCCCGGTGAACCGCCCGCCCGCGCCGGGCTGCGCGAGGTGGCCGAGGAACTGGGGCTGCGGCTGGACACCGCGCTCAGGCTGCTCGTCGTCGACTGGGAGCCGCCCCGCCCGCCCGGCTACGGCGGTCTGCGGCTGCTCTTCGACGGCGGCCGGCTGACCACCGCGGCCGCCCGCGACCTGCTGCTGCCCGGCTCGGAACTGCGCGGCTGGCGCTTCGCCACCGAGCGGGAGGCCGCCGGGATGCTGCCCCCGGTGCGGATGGAGCGGCTGCGCTGGGCGCTGCGGGCACGCGAGCGGGGCGTCACGCTCAACCTGGAGGCGGGCACACCGGTCGGCGCGTGACGGCCGGGACCAGCGCGGTGCGCTGGTCCCGGCCGCCCGGCGCCGGCGGCCGGTCAGCCGAGCGCGGCCTCGGCGTACTTGCGCAGGAACAGCGCCTCGGTCACCGACAGCCGCCGCAGCTCGTCCGGGGAGACGCTCTCGTTGACCGCGTGGATCTGCGCCTCCGGCTCGCTCAGGCCGATCAGCAGGATCTCCGCCTTGGGGTAGAGCCTGCCCAGGGTGTTGCACAGCGGGATCGAGCCGCCCATGCCGGCGGTGGCCATCTCGGCGCCGTCGTACGCCTCGCGCATCGCCTCGGCCATCGCGGTGTACGCCGGACTGGTGGTGTCCGCGCTGAACGGCTGGCCCTGGCCCACCTGTTCCACCGTCAGCCGCGCGCCCCAGGGGATGTGGGACTCCAGGTGGGCGGTGAGCAGCCCGGTGGCCTCGGCGGCGTCCGTGCCCGGTGGCACCCGCAGGCTGATCAGCGCCTGGGCGCTCGCCTGCACCGACGGGGTGGCGCCGACCACGGGCGGGCAGTCGATGCCCAGCACGGTGACGGCGGGGCGGGCCCAGATGCGGTCGGCGACGGTGCCCGAGCCGATCAGCTCCACCCCGTCGAGCACCCTGGCGTCCCTGCGGAAGTCCTCCTCCGGGTACTGCAGGCCCTCCCAGGAGGCGTCCGAGGACAGTCCGTCGACGGTCGTCGAGCCGTCCTCGGCGCGCAGCGAGTCCAGCATCCGGATGAGGGCCGCGAGCGCGTCCGGGGCGGCGCCGCCGAACTGCCCGGAGTGCAGATTGCCCTCCAGGGTGTCCACCCGGACCTTCAGCATGGTCATCCCGCGCAGCGTCGCGGTGACGGTCGGCAGCCCGGCGCGGAAGTTCCCGGAGTCCCCGATGACGATGGCGTCGGCGGCCAGCAGCTCCGGGTGCGCCTCGGCGTAGAGCTCCAGGCCACCCATGCCCATCTCCTCGGAGCCCTCGGCGATGACCTTGACGTTCACCGGCACCCCGCCGTCGGCCTTCAGGGCGCGCAGCGCGAGCAGGTGCATGATGAAGCCGCCCTTGCAGTCGGCGGCGCCGCGCCCGTACCACCGTCCGTCGCGCTCGGTCAGCGTGAACGGCGGGGAGAGCCAGGCTTCCTCGTCCAGCGGCGGCTGCACGTCGTAGTGGGCGTACAGCAGCACGGTGGGGGCGCCGGCCGGGCCGGGCAGGAAGCCGTAGACCGACTGCGTGCCGTCCGGGGTGTCCAGCAGGGCCACGTCGGTGAAGCCCTCGGCGCGCAGCGCGTCCGCCACCCACCGGGCCGCCCCCGCGCACTCCTCGGGCGGGAACTGGGCCGGGTCGGCGACCGATTTGAAGGCCACCAGCTCGCCGAGCTCGGTACGGGCCCGGGGCATCAGCGAGGCTACGGTGGCTGCCAATGCGTCGTGCGCCATGGGGGAACGCTCCTTCGTGGTGCTGCGTTGTGTGCC
This sequence comes from Streptomyces sp. ICN903, assembly GCF_022015835.1. Classification (NCBI taxonomy): domain Bacteria; kingdom Bacillati; phylum Actinomycetota; class Actinomycetes; order Kitasatosporales; family Streptomycetaceae; genus Streptomyces; species Streptomyces sp. ICN903. Next base: position 2,594 of record NZ_JAKMAY010000060.1, read on the forward strand.
TGTGGGCGGGATCACCGTACGTACAGGCGGATGTGTGGTGCCGATGATCCCACAGGGGGTTCGGGGGGACGCGGCACTAGGATGCGGCGATAACCGGAAGCGGCCGAGCGGGAGCGGTAACACACGTGAGCAGGGAAAGCGCCGAGGGCGCCGAGGGCACGGACCGGCAGGATTCGGTGTGGGACGTGGTGGTGGTGGGAGCGGGGCCGGCCGGAGCCTCCGCGGCGTACGCCGCGGCCGTCACCGGGCGCCGGGTCCTGCTCCTGGAGAAGGCGGAACTCCCCCGTTACAAGACCTGCGGCGGAGGCATCATCGGGCCCTCCAGGGACGCCCTGCCGCCCGGCTTCGAACTGCCCCTGCGTGACCGGGTGTACGCGGTGACCTTCTCGCTGGACGGCAGGTTCGCCCGTACCCGGCGCTCCCGGAACATGCTGTTCGGGCTGGTCAACCGGCCCGAGTTCGACCACGCGCTGGTGGAGTCCGCGCAGAAGGCCGGCGCGGAGCTGTGGACGGGAGCCGCCGTCGCCCGCGTCGAGCAGCACGGCCCCGCCGTCCCCGACCGGCGCACCGTGGCCGTGGTCCTCTCCGACGGCCGCACCGTCCTGGCCCGCGCCGTGGTCGGCGCGGACGGCAGCGCCGGCCGGATAGGGGCCCATGTCGGGGTGAAGGTCGATCAGGTGGACCTCGGGCTGGAGGCCGAGATCCCGGTGCCGCCGTCGGTGGCCGAGGACTGGGCGGGGCGCATCCTCATCGACTGGGGCCCGCTGCCCGGCAGTTACGGCTGGGTGTTCCCCAAGGGCGACACGCTCACGGTGGGGGTGATCTCCGCCCGCGGAGAGGGCGCGGCGACCAAGCGCTATCTGGAGGACTTCATCGCCCGTCTCGGGCTCGCGGGCTTCGAGCCCGCGATCTCATCGGGGCACCTGACCCGCTGCCGCTCGGCGGACTCCCCGCTGACCCGGGGCCGGGTCCTGGTGTGCGGCGACGCGGCCGGGCTGCTGGAGCCCTGGACGCGCGAGGGCATCTCCTTCGCCCTGCGCTCCGGGCGGCTGGCGGGGGAGTGGGCGGTACGGGTCGCCGAGGCGCACGACGCGGTGGACGCCCGCCGCCAGGCCCTCAACTACGCCTTCGCCGTCAAGTCGGGGCTGGGCGTGGAGATGGGCGTGGGCAGCCGGATGCACGCCGTCTTCGCCCGCCGTCCGAAGCTGCTGCACGCGGTGCTCACCGGTTTCCGCCCGGCGTGGAACGCCTTCGCGAGGATCACCCGGGGGACGACCACCCTCGGGGAGCTCGTCCGTACCCATCCCCTGGCCCAGCGGGCCCTGGAGCGGATGGACCGCTGAGCGCCGAGCGCCGCTTCCCGGCACCCCGGTCACCGGTTCATCCCTCCCGGGTGATCCGGAAGACGGGGTGCCGGTCGGCCACGGCCAGCAGCTCCTCGTCGCTCGAGGCCGGTCCGACGCCGTCGAAGAAGGCGCCGACCTCCCACCTCCACTTCCTCAGGTAGGCCCGCAGCACGGCCGGCTTCTCCTCGCCCGGCAGCTCCACGGCCGTGAAACGGTCCACGCGTCGGCCGATGCGCAGCTCCCCGCCGCCGGCCGCGCGCAGGTTGCGCACCCACTGGGTGTGCCCGCGCGGCGCGACGAGGTACCGGGCGCCCTCGAACTCCAGAGGGTTGACGGGAGTGGTGCGCCATTCGCCGCTCTTGCGCCCCCGAACCGCCAGGGTCCGGGATCCGGCGGGGCCGACGCCACGCCGGATCAGCCAGGCCACCAGCCTGTTGAACACGTGGTCGGTGAGCACCCCGGTCTTCCTGTAGTGCGGCGCGGTGCGGGGCACCGGCTGCGATCCGCCGTGCGGCTGTGCGGTCATGGTCCGCCTCCTGGGCGAGGGCTCCGGGTCGTGCGGGACGACAGGGGTGAGAGGCGTTCCAAAATGAGATCACTGCTCTCTCTCCGGATCAGTGTCACACGCCGTCCGTGTCCGTGCAAGAGCGGTGCTCTCCTTTCCGTGCGGTGCTTCCGGAGCTGGCAGACTGACCCCATGAACGCGATCCGAGGAGCCAGGGAACGGGCCCGTGCCGAGATCACCGCCGCCATCAAGGAAGAGGCGCGCAGACAGCTCGCCGAGGAGGGTGCCGCCCGGCTCTCGCTGCGCGCGGTCGCCCGCGAACTGGGCATGGTCTCCTCCGCGCTCTACCGGTACTTCCCCAGCCGCGACGACCTGCTGACCGCGCTGATCATCGACGCCTACGACGCCATCGGCTCCACCGCCGAACGCGCCCTGGCCGCGGCGGACCGCGACGCGCCGGTCGCCCGCTGGCGGGCGGTCTGCCGGGCCGTACGGCAGTGGGCCCTGTCCCGTCCGCACGAGTACGCGCTGATCTACGGCTCGCCCGTGCCCGGCTACTCCGCGCCCCGGAGCACCGTCGCCCCCGCCTCGCGCGTCGGCCTCGCCCTGATCGTCGTCGTCCGCGACGCCCGGGCGGCCGGAGCCCTGAGCGAACCCGCCGACGGCGCGTCCGCGCCGGCCGTCCCCGGGCCCGTCGCCGAGGACGCCGACCGGCTCATGGAACTGCTCGGCCTCGACCTGCCCGCCCCCGTGACCGCGAGGCTCGTCGCGGCCTGGGCCCAGCTGTTCGGCCTGATCGGCTTCGAGGTGTTCGGCCAGTTCAACCAACTGGTGAACGCCCGCGAGGAGTTCTTCGATCACGCCGTCACCCGGCTCGCCGCCGCCGTCGGGCTGACCGGCTCCGGGAAGGGCTCCTAGCGCCGCGCCGGCCGAAAGCCCGGGCAGGACAGGCCGCACGCGGTTTCCGGCCGTCCTGCGATCGCGCGTGCCCGGAAGACACCTCCGGCGAAGCCAGGGGGAGCCCCGTCAGCGGGCGAACCCCGACTGGCACGGCCCCGGCCGCGGGCGGCCGGGGGGATCCCGCCCCCTCCCCCGGAGGCGGGCCGTGCCGGGCTCAGGACGCCAGCGCCGACTCCGGCAGCAGCGTGGGGTCCTGGCGCACGATCCGCGCGTGCAGCTCCCGCAGGGCGGGGCCGGGTTCCGCCCCCCGCTCCTCCATGAGCCGGGTCCGGGCCTCCTCGTAGGCCGCCAGCGCCTCCGCGGGACGGCCGCAGCGGTACAGCGCCAGCATCGAGAGCCCCACCAGCCGCTCGCGCAGCGGATGCCGGGCCACCTGCCGCGTCAGCTCGTGGACGCACTCGCGGTACCGGCCCAGCTCCAGGTCGCCCTCCAGCCGGGTCTCCAGCACCATCAGCCGCTTCTCCGCCCAGCGGCGCCGCTCACCGTCGAGGTAGGGGCCGGCCAGGCCCTCGGCGAACTCGCCGCGCCACAGCTCCTCCGCCTGCCTCGCCAGCGCGCCGGCCCGGTGCAGATCGCCCGACTCGCGCGCGGACAGCGCCTCGCGCAGCAGCGTCCGCCGTTCCGCCAGATCGTCGATCCCGGCGTTCTCCAGCCGGTAGCCGCTGCCGGTCCACACCAGTTCCGGGGACGAGCCGCCCTCGCCCGCCGCGGCGAAGGCCCGGCGCAGACCGGAGACGTACTTCTGGGCCAGGTTCCGTACGTGCGACGGGGGTTCGCAGCCCCAGACCGCGCTCACCAGCGCGTCGTACGACATCGGCCGCCCCTCCTGCAGCAGCAGGACGGCGAGCACCGCCTGCTGCCGGGGCGGCCCCAGCGGCACCTCGTTCCCCTCGCGCAAGGCGCGCAGCGGACCGAGCAGTTCGAATCGCAGACCCTCAGCCATGTGCCCTCCCTCACCGCCCCATTGAGCCTACGTCCTGGACGGCGTTCCAGTGGATCTTCCCGCGAAGGCCGGTGTTCCGCGCCGCCCCGCCGGAGGGCGGAGCCGGTGTGCCGCGGGCGGGCGGGTCGCGCCCTCCCCCGGCGGTGACCTCTCCCGTACGGCGGCCGGGTCCGCGGCGCGAGGCGGCGCGGGACCGCGCGAGGCAGGGTGGCCGCGACCCCGGGCGGCCACACGTCCGCCGCCGGAGACGGGGGGATCCGCGGGGCGGACCCCGAGCCGCCGCACACAGGACGCGGGAGAGGACGGAACGCACCCGGCTGGAGGCAGTGTGCCAGGGTGTGCTCCGGTCCGTTGGCCGCGGTCGGACCACCCGGCTTTGTTCGCCGTGGATACAAAGCCAGAATGGGACGGTGACCCCGACGCGTACTGCAAAGCTGGAGAGAGGCCGCGGCGCCCTCGGCCCGGCGCTGGAACTCGTGCACACCGGACGCGCGCCCACCCGCGCCGTGCTCACCGCGGAGCTCGGTGTGACCCGGGCGACCGCCGGAGCCGTGGCCGCGGAGCTGGAGGCGCTCGGGCTGATCACCGTCGACTCCCGGCCGGCCGTCGCCGCCGGCTCACAGGGCCGCCCCTCCCATCGGCTGTCGGTCGACCCCGAGGGCCCGGTGGTCCTGGCGGCCCAGGTGCACGCGGACGGGTTCCGCGCCGCCCTCGTCGGGCTCGGCGGCCGGATCGTCGCCACCGTGCCCGGCGCCGTGACCGTGGAGGCCGATCCGGCCCAGGTCCTCACCGAGGTCGTCGGCGCCGGGGCCGGGCTGCTGCGCGAGACCGGGCGGCGCTGCCTGGGCGCGGGCCTGGCGGTGCCCTCCGCCGTCGCCGAGCCGGAGGGCACCGCCCTCAACCCGCTGCACCTGGCCTGGCCCCCGGGGGCGCCGGTGCGGGAGATCTTCACCCGCTGCCTGGCCGAGGCCGGTGTCACCGGGCCGTCCGCCGATGCGCCGGCGACCGGTTTCGCCGCCAACGACGTCAATCTCGTGGCCCTGGCCGAGCACCGCCACGGCGCGGGCCGCGGCGCCCGCGACCTGCTGTGCGTGGCCACCGGGCACCGCGGCGTCGGCGGCGCGCTCGTCCTCGACGGCCGTCTGCACACCGGCAGTTCGGGGCTGGCCCTGGAGGTCGGCCATCTGACCGTCGACCCGGACGGCAGGCCCTGCCACTGCGGCGGGCGCGGCTGCCTGGACGTGGAGACCGACCCGCTGGCCTTCCTGGAGGCCGCCGGCCGGGAGCCCGGTCCGGAGACCGGCCTGCTCAAGCGCGCCCTGGAACTGCTGCGCACCGAGTACGCCACCGACCCGGCCGTACGCGACGCCGCGCACCTGCTCATCGACCGGCTCGGCCTGGGCCTGGCCGGCCTGGTCAACATCCTCGACCCGGACCGGATCATCCTCGGAGGGCTGCACCGCGCGCTGCTGGAGGCGGACGCCGAGCGGCTGCGGAGCGTCATCGCCGAGCGCAGTCTGTGGGGGCGCAGCGGCAAGGTGCCGGTACTCGCCTGCGAACTGGACTACAGCGGCCTGGTGGGCGCCGCCGAACTGGCCTGGCAGCCGGTCCTGGACGACCCCATGACGGTGGCGCGGGGCTGATCGGCGTCTCCCGGGGCGCCAGAGCACCGGGGCCGGGGCTCCGAGGGGGCCCCGGCACCCGTCAGGCGCGCTGCAGGGGTCCGGGCCGGGCCGGGCGGTCCGGTGGGAGAGCCGCCCCCGGGGCCGGAGCGGCCGGAGCGGCGGGCGCCGGTGCGGCCGGTGCCGGTACGGGCAGGGTGATCCGGGCGGCCTCGCCGCCGGCGGCGAGGCCGCCCGGTGCCGGCTGCGGTCCGCCCATCGGGAACGCCCCCAGGGCGTGGGCGGGGGAGAGCTGCGGGGGGTGGTCGCGTACGGAGATCGTCAACCGGTCCAGCAGCAGCGCGATCTCCACGGTGCAGCGCCCGTCCGCGCCCGCCTGCCGACGGGATCCCGCCAGCAGTTCGGCGACGCCGTCGGCCGCCGGGCCGACGAGGGGGTCCAGTTTCCAGTAACGCAGCAGGGCCGACACGATGCGGCGGATCTGGCCGGCCCTGGAGGGAAGGGCCTGGAACTCCACCGTCCGCTGCCGGCCGGACGTGCTGGGGTGACTGATCACGACTGCGGCTCCCTGGGAGAGTTGGGGTGTCCGGACGACGGAGGAGAGAGCGTCAGGCGCACTGACGGCCGCTACGGCACAGACTTCAGCGTGATTCAGATGGACAAAAGGCGCAAATCAGGCACTCTTTCCGAGTGGGTGCGCCCCGCGAGCGCCCACCGGACCCCGGCCCCCCGGGCCCGGACGCCTCAGCCGTCGGCCGGGGCCGGGCGCCGCTCCGCCGCGATCTTCGGGGCACCGGACCTCGCCGGCGCCCTGCCCGACCGGGCGCGGGCACCGCGCAGCGCGGCCACCAGGCCGTCGCTCGTCTGCCCCTTCAGGCGCAGCGCGTACCAGGTGCCGTTGAGGGCCGCCAGGGCCCGTCCGCGCGCGGCGTACCACGGCTCACTGACGCGGACCTGCTCAACCGGCGCACTGTCGATCTCCCGGCCGTAACTGGTCAGCAGCACCATCCGCCCGTCGCGGACGACGATCTGCCCGGCCCGGGTGAGGGACCGCAGCCACCGCGCTATCCGCACCCCGGTGGCACTGAACTCGGGCTCCGCCACAGCGCAACGCCTCCCACCTTCGTCACCGCCGGCCCGCCGCCACGGCCGGGCCGTCACCGGCGCCACCCCCACCGGGTGCTGCCCTGTCCGTCCTGTCCTGCCCTGTCATGAAGTCTGCACCCGCCGGGCCCGACGCGCCAGGGTGCGCGTAACGCACTACGCGTACTGCGGTACGCGCGCCGCGCAGCACGCGTCCCGCGAGTGCCGCGCGGCAGGCGCTACGCGCGGCCGGCCCTCGGTGCCGGCCGGCACGGCGTGGACGGCCTCCGGCGGCGCGGCGGCCCGTGCGGTGAACACCGGCCGCACGGTGAGCACCGGCCGCACGGGGGCGGTACGGGCGAAGCCGGCGCCGACCCGCTCCGGTTCGCGTGTCAGGGGCGCTCCTCCCGCAGGTGCCCGGCCCGCTCGCCGGGCCCCCCGCCCGCCACCACCAGATCCAGCTCCGGCAGCGCCTCGCGGATCTCCGCGCGCGTCCGCTCCGGCATGCCGCCGTCGGTCACCAGTGTGTCCACCTCCGCCAGGGAGGCGAACGAACTCAGTCCCACCGTCCCCCACTTGGTGTGGTCGGCGACGACCACCACCCGCCGCGCGGAGCGCACCAGACGGCGGTTGGTCTCCGCCTCGGCCAGATTGGGCGTGGACAGCCCGGCCTCGGCGGATATGCCGTGCACGCCGAGGAAGAGCACGTCGAAGTGGAGCGAGCCGATCGCCGCGTCCGCCACCGGTCCCACCAGGGAGTCGGAGGGGGTGCGCATCCCGCCGGTGAGCACCACCGTCGCCGCCCCCGGGCGGCCGCCCCGCGAGGCGTCCGCGCGCTGCGCGGTGTGGAAGACGTCCGCGACCCGCAGCGAGTTGGTCACCACCGTCAGATCCGGCACGTCCAGCAGGCAGCGGGCCAGCGCGTACGTCGTCGTGCCCCCGGAGAGCGCGATCGCGCCGCCCGGGGCCGCCATCGCCGCGGCGGCCCGCGCGATGTCCTCCTTGGCTTGCTGCTCCAGCGACGACTTCGCCTCGAAACCCGGCTCGTGCGTGCTCGCCCCCGGCACCGGCACCGCCCCGCCGTGCACCTTCTCCAGCACGCCCTGCCGCGCCAGCGCGTCCAGATCGCGGCGCACGGTCATGTCCGAGACGTTGAGCCTTCGGGTCAGCTCGTTGACCCGCGCCCCGCCGCGGCGCCTGACCTCCTCCAGGATGAGCGCGCGCCGCTGCTCCGCCAGGAGGTTCTGGTTGTCGCCCACCTGCTGGTCCGTCCCTTCTCGTCCACCGGCGGCCGCGCACGTGTTCGCCCGCGCGGCCGTGTGCGCGGATACGGGCATCTGTTCGGTCCCATCCTTCCACGCGGCCGCGGTGCGTCCCGAAGCACGATCGTGACGCCCGGGCGGGCCGGTCGGGCTGCGCGCTGGGCCCCGCAACCGCCATCCTGGATGCCGCCGCGGGGTACCCCGCGGGAAACGGGGACACACCGGATCGGGGGAGCGCAGCATGCCCGAGAACCGGCCGGCACCGCCGGCGGGACAGCGCGGCGACCAGGGGGAACCGGCGCTGGAACTCCTGGTGCACGGAGTCGGCGGCACCACACCGCAGGAGATGCTCGGCGACCCGCGCACGGTGCGGATCACCGGCGACGACACCGCCGGCATCCACCGCCGCACCGACGACGCGGACGCCGAGAGCCGCTTCGGGGAGTACGGGTACTCCGGCGGCCTGACCGCGGACCGGTCGGCCGACCCCCGCACCGGGCCGTCGGCCGACCGCGTCAGGCAGCGGCCGATCCCCGAGGCGTACTGCTGGTCCAACCTCACCTCCGGCAACGGCGCCCGCGCCCTGTGGCTGCTCCTGCTGCCGTTCATGGTCGCCAACCTCGCCCACTGGATGCGCCCGGCCGCTCCCGCCCGCCACCGCGGCCAGCGGGTCTACGACGTCCTGGTGCGGCTGTTGGCGCTCTCCCTGACCGTGCTGCTCACCGCCGCGGCCTGCGAGGTCGCGCTCGACCTGGTGGCCTGGCAGTGCGCCGCCTCCGAGCGCTGCGCGCGCGGCAAGTCCTGGCTGGGACCGCTCACCGAGGGCTGGTGGGCGTCGCCCGGCCGCCGCCTGGTCCTGGCCGCGCTGGTGCCCGCCGCGCTGACCGCCCTGCTGTGGTGGCTGTCGCACCGCACCTGGAGCGCCTACGAGTCCGCCTCGCCGCCCCCGCGCCCGCCGGGTCCGGCCCGGCCGCTGCCCGGCGGGGAGCGGCCCGCGCTCTCCCTGCCGGGCTTCTGGTACGGCCGCCGCCTGGTCTCCCGGCTGCGCGCCGCCCACACCGCGGCCGGACTGCTCACCGTCGCCACCGCCCTGCTGGCCGCGGCCGCCGCCCACGACATGCGCCCCGGCGGCGGCACGGCACCGCAGACCTTCGGGCGGGTGCTGGCCGCCGTCCTCGTGGCGGGCTGGGCGGCGACCGTGCTGGTCGCGGTCCGCAAGGGCCGCACCGAGTCAGAGCCGGACGAGCGGATCGACCGGTGGGCCTCGAAGGTCCTGCCGGGCGCCGCGCTGGGCGCGCTGGCGCTGACCGCCGTGTACGCCGCCTGGCCGCGCCCCGGCTGGACCTCCTCCGCCCAACTGCCGGGCACCGGCGTGTTCGCCTGGCTCGCCCTCCTCCAGGGCGCGCTGGCCGCCGCCATCGCCGTCACCGCCTACGTCCTGCACCGGGCCTCGCCCCCGGGCTCGTGCGCCGGGCGGTGCGCCATGGGCGGGCTGGGCGGCGCCGCGGTCGCCTTACTGGCCTGCGCGCTCGGCGGAGTGCTCACCGGAGGGGTGGCCCAGCGCGTGGCGGACTGGCTGGACAAGGGCGGCACCCCCGGTGTGGCCGGCGGCGCCATAGCGGGGCCGCCGGTGCTGCTGAGCTGGCAGGCGGCGGCGATCCCCGTCCTGCTGCTGGTCGTGGTGGTCTTCCTGCTGGGCGCCGCGGTACGGGCGGGGCGGACGCGCAGGCGGCTCACACCCCGGATCGTCGACTCCTACGAGGGCGAGCCCCGCGAGCTGGAGTCCCGCAGCCGCCGGATCGCCCGCGTCGTCGCCTGGGCGCGGCTGACCGACTCCGCGCCGGCCCTGGTCGCCTCCGTCACCGTCGCCACCGTGCTGCTGGGCGCCGGCGCCCTGGCGGGCGCGGCCCGCACCGGTCTGCCCCCGGGACCGGCCGCGGCCGCCTGGCCCGGCCCGCTGCCCGCCCTGGCGCAGGCGGTCCAGGGGCTCGGCTCCTGGCTGATGGGCGCCATGGTGGTGCTGCTGGTGGCGATGGGCCGCCGCGCCTACCGGGACGCCGCCGCCCGCCGCACCGTCGGAATCCTGTGGGACGTGGGCACCTTCTGGCCGCGCGCCGCCCACCCCTTCGCACCGCCCTGCTACGCCGAGCGCGCGGTACCGGACCTCACCTGGCGGATGTGCACCTGGACCGCGCGCACCGGCGGCCGGCTGGTGATCTCCGGGCACTCCCAGGGCAGCGTGCTGGCCGCCGCCGCCGTCTGGCAGCTCGACCCCGACACCCGCGGCCGGGTCGCCCTGCTCACCTACGGCTCCCCGCTGGAGCGGCTCTACGGGCGCTGGTTCCCGGCCTGCTTCGGCCCCGCTCCGATGCGAGCGCTGAGCGAGGAGGTGGACTGCTGGCGGAACCTGTGGCGCCTGACCGATCCGATCGGCGGCCCGGTGATGCCGGGGGAGGACGGAGGGCAGGAGGTGGACCGCGGCCCGCTCAAGGATCCGCTGCACTACGGCCGCACCCCCGAGCACCCGCTGCCCGCGCCGATCCTGGGTCACGGCGACTACCAGGCCGATCCCGCCTTCGACGCCGAGCGCGCGGCCCTGCTGGACCGCCTGGACCGCCTGGCCGAGGGGGACGAGCCGCCCTGCGTGCCGGCCCAGTCCGAACGGCGGCCCGAGCAGGGGCCCGAGCGGCGCGCCGGAGCCGGTCCGGCCGGCTAGCCGCCCCGCCCGGCCGCGGCCGGTACGGGCCGCCGGGGCGGTCAGTGCCGCGGCTCCTGCGGCAGGTCCTCGGGGTGGAGCAGCGTCAGATCGTCGGTGTCCGGGTCGTCGAGCTGGGCGACCCGGCCCGCGTGCCGCTCGACCATGGCCTCGAAGGTCTGGCGCGCGGTGCGGCCGTTGCCGAACGTCGGCCCCTTGGGGAGCCCCGCGAAGTAGGCCAGCAGCGCGTCCGCCGTGCCGTCGGCGAGCTGGTACTCGTGCTCCTCGGCCTGCTGCCCGACGATCCGCAGAAGCTCCTCGGAGCTGTAGTCGCCGAAGGTGATGGTCCGTGAGAAACGGGAGGCCACACCGGGGTTGGTCTCCAGGAAGCGCTTCATCTCCGCGGTGTAGCCGGCGACGATGACGACCACCTCGTCGCGGTGGTCCTCCATCAGCTTCACCAGGGTGTCGATCGCCTCCCGGCCGAAGTCCCGGCCGGAGTCCTCGGGGGAGAGGGCGTACGCCTCGTCGATGAACAGCACGCCGCCGCGCGCCCGGTCGAACGCCTCCTGGGTGCGGATCGCCGTCGAGCCGATGTGCTCGCCGACCAGGTCCACCCGGGAGACCTCCACCAGATGACCGCGCTCCAGCACCCCGAGGGAGTGCAGGATCTCCCCGTAGAGCCGGGCGACCGTGGTCTTGCCGGTGCCGGGGGATCCGGTGAACACCAGATGCCTGCGCGCGGAGGCGGCCTTGAGACCGGCCTCGCGGCGCCTGCGGCCCACCTCGATCATGTCGATGAGGGCCCGCACCTCCCGCTTGACGCTCTCCAGACCGACCAGCGCGTCGAGTTCGCCCAGCACCTCCTTGGCCGGCCGCGCCTCCACGGCCGGTCCGCCGGGCGCCCCGCCGGAGGAGGCCCCACCGGTCGCGGGCGCGGGGGCCGCGGGGGGCGCCGTGGCGGCCGACTGCTGGGGTACGCCGCCCAGCAGACCCGCGGTCAGGACGGCGGGGGAAGCGGGCGGCTCGGGCTCGGACGTGACCGGCGCGGAACTCCGGTCGCTGGTGCAGTCCTCCACGACCGGCCCTCCGTCGGCGAACTCGTAACCCCCGCGCGCACAGCGCTCGGTGCGGCAGCGGCGCAGCGTGGTGCGGCAGCCGTCGATCACGTGGAAGCCGTAGCCGCCGGAGCCGGTCACCCGGCAGCTCGAGAAGGTGCCGCGCCCCTCGGCGGAGACGTAGAAGCCCGCCTCCGCCGGATCGGTCACGGTGCAGCGGTCGATCTCCGGATCGGCGCCCTTGGTGACGATCACCCCCGTACCGGCGGCGTCGATCGTGCAGTTGGCCAGTGTGCCGCCGCTGCCGTGGTCGCGGAACCAGGCGCCGGTGGCGGCCTCCCGGATGCGGCAGTCGTCCAGCTGGACCGTCCCGCCGTCGCTCACCGACACCGCCGTGTTGCGCACCTGCGCCAGATCGCTGTCGAGGACGTCGGCCCGCGAGCCCCGGTCCAGGACGAACAGCGCGTCCGGCACGTCGTGGACCCGGCAGGAGTCCAACAGCGCCGAGGCGCCGTCGCTGACCCACACCGCCGGGTAGTCGCCCGTGCTCTCCTGTATCTCACACCCGTTGGCGTCCACACGGGTGCCCGGGTCCCACACCGACAGGCCGTTGCGGCCGAAGCGGCGCACCGTGGAGCGGGTCAGCGTCAGCACCGAGCGCGAGCGCAGGTCGACCGCGTTCTCCGGGATGTCGTGGATCTCGCAGTCGGCGAGGGTGAGCACCGCGTCGGTGTCCAGGGTGACGCCGTCGGCGGAGGTGCGGTGCACCCGGCACTCGGTGAGGTTCCCGACCGCCCGGGAGGCGACCCGTATCCCCGCGCCCTTGATCTCGTACACCTCGCAGCCCACGGCGTCCACCGCGCTGCCCTCCCCGGACAGCGACAGCCCCGCGCCCGAGGCGTGGTGGACCCGGCAGCGCTCCAGCCGGGGATGGGCGCCCTCGTGCACCGCGATGCCCGACTGCCCGGCCGCGACCACCTCGCACTCCTCGAACAGCCCGCCCGCGCCCCCGCCGACGCCGATGCCCACTCCGGCCGGGTTGTCCACCGTGCAGCGGCGCAGGGTCGGCCGGGCCCCGGAACGCACCTCGATGCCGGAGGCCGACCGCGTCACCACCCGCAGCCCGGAGAGCTCGGCCACGCAGTCCTCGACCAGCAGCGCGGGCGCCGCGGCGTCCTGGCCCTCGATCTGGAGGTCGCGTACGACCGCCGCGGCGCGTACGGTCAGGGCCACCCCGTCGGCGGGGGCCAGGCGCACCGAGCCGGCGTCGGGGCGCTCGGGGCCGCGCAGGGTGACGGCGCGTTCGATCACCAGGTTCTCGCGGTAGGTGCCGGGGGCGACGGTCAGCACATCGCCGTCACCGGCGGCGAGGAGGGCTGCGGAGATGGTGGCGTAGTCTCCCGTTCGGCGCCGCCACCGCGACGAGCTGGTGTGCGTCACCTGGACCAAGCCCTGTGCCATGGACCGCCTTGCCCCAAACCTCGTGCGAACCTCGATCGCGCTGCCGCGCGCATCCGGATGCACCACCGTAGCGTGTGCCGGACCGATGGGATGACCGGTCCGCCCGCCACGGCGCAGGCGGGCCCTCCGCGTGTCTGCCCTGGCCCGATTCGGGCCGGAATGGCGTCAGTTCGACCTTCCGGTACGCCCCCAGTCGGGGCCCACCCGGGCCCACTCCTGTGCCCAGCGCGCGTAGCGACGGGCCAGCAGCCGCCGCACCAGCAGCCGCCGTGCGCTCTCCACCAGACCGGCCGCGGCCACCGCCGTACCGAATCCGGCCAGAGCCGCGTGCGAGGAGGCGGTGGCGGCGTCCATCGGGCGTGCGGCGATCTCGCCACCGGCGTCCACCCACACGCGCAGCCGGTCACCGGGCTCGGTCGGCCGGTCGGCGACGACCGTGCCCGAGTGGGTGCGGCCGTCGACCGAGGTCCAGGTGGCGTTCACCCGGTGGCCGGACTCGGCCTCGGGGCCGTCGGCCACGGGCGGGGTGCTCTGGGCCACCGTCGCCCACACCTGGTGCCGCTGCCGCTGCTGCTCGCGCACGACGCCCATCAGCGTCTCGTGCGCGGTCCGGGTGCCCCACAGCGCGACGGCGGGCGTGCCCACGGTCATCAGCAGGACGGCGGCCAGCGCCAGCCAGCCCTCCACACGGTCGGTGGTCCGGTACAGCGGGTTTCCCCGCCACCGCCACAGCCCGGCGATCGCTCGCACGATCGCTCACCCCCTCGCCGCCGGTCGCCGCCCGCCCGGTCTCGCGCGGCAGCGGGTGGACGGGGAGAGGACGGCGGCGCGAAGAACCGCGCCGGCCGCAGGCCGGGACAGCCGGTGACGCCGTCTCTCTTCCACGGCCGAGCTTATCGGCACCGAAGCGCACTGCACAGCCGCCCAACAGGCCCGGAAGGAGTGAAAGAAGGAGGTGGAGAGGGTACCCGGGCGCCCCCGACCGGTATGGCGCCCTTCGGGGACACCGGGGCCCGGTCCGCCCACGGCGGGGGAACGGGCCCCGTACACCCGCCGCGGTCCGTGCGGACCGCCCGCCCAGGGAGACTTGAAGACAGTGAACCGTTCCGCCCAACTCCCCGTCGTGGTCGGCGTCGACGGCTCGCACCACTCCCTGCGCGCCCTGGACCGGGCGGTGGAGGAGGCCGTGCTGCGGGGCGCACCGCTGGAGGTCCTGTGCGGCGCGTCCGCCCACCGGCTCGCGCCCGGCAGCAGTCCCGGCACTCCTGGCGCCCCTGATGCCGCCGAGGAGACCGAGGCAGCCCGCACGGCCGACGAGGAGCACCGGCGGGCGCTGGCCCGGCAGGCCCGGCGGATCGCCGAGTCGGCCGCCGAGCGGGCCCGGGAGAGCGCTCCGGGGCTGGAGGTCAGGCCGTCGGCTGTGGAGGAGAACGCCGTCGCCGCGCTGGTGCGCGCCGGGCGCCGGGCCGCGCTCACCGTGGTCGGCACCCGCGGCCACGGCGGTTTCACCGGGCTGCTGCTGGGCTCGGTGAGCCTGCGGGTGGCGGCGCACATCGAGGGCCCTGTGATGGTCGTGCGCGGCGACAACGAGCGCCCCCGGCACACCGTGGTCGTCGGCGTGGAGTACGGGACGGACACCGACGCGGCGCGCTACGGCTTCGAGGAGGCCGAGCGGCGGGCGGCGGCACTGCTCGTGCTGCACGCCTGGGAGCTGCCGGTCTACCCCGGCGTCATGGTGCCGCCGCCGACCCGGGTGCTGGAGGAGATCGCCGAGGAGCAGGCCCGCTACGAGGAGAGCGTGCCGGTGGACGCCGTCGCCGGGCTGCGCGAGGCGTACCCGAACGTCGACGCCCGGGCCGAGACGGTGTACGCCGGGCCCGGCCACGCGCTGGTCGAGGCCAGCGCGGCCACCGACCTGGTCGTCCTGGCCGCGCACCGCCGCCACCGCCTCTTCGGCATGCGTCTGGGCCCGGTCACCCACGCGGTGCTGCACCACGCCCACTGCCCCGTGGTGCTCGTTCCCACGGCGGCCTGACCGCCCGTGCCGCCGGCCCCGGCCCCGGCTCCAGCCCGGTCCCGGCCCGTCAGCCCGGCCAGCTCCAGTCGGCGACCTCGGGCAGATCGGTGCCGTGCTCGCGGATCCAGCCGTGGTGGCGCTCGCGTGCCTCCCGCACCGACTCGCGCAGCCCTTCGGCCCGCTCCGCGAACCCCGGCGCCCGGTCGATCACGTCCATGACCAGCCGGTAGCGGTCCAGGTCGTTGCGGACCACCATGTCGAACGGGGTGGTGGTCGCCCCGCTCTCCCGGTAGCCGCGCACATGCAGCCGGTCGTGGAGGCCGGGCCGGTGGGCGATCCGGTGGACCAGCCACGGATAGCCGTGATAGGCGAAGACCACCGGCCGGTCACGGGTGAACAGCGCGTCGAACTCCGCGTCCGGCAGCCCGTGCGGGTGCTTCGAGGCGGGCATCAGCCGGGCGATGTCCACGACGTTCACCACCCGCAGCGCCAGTTCGGGCAGGTGCTCGCGCAGCAGTGAGGCCGCGGCCAGCGCCTCCTGGGTGGGCACGTCCCCGGCGCAGGCCAGCACCACGTCCGGCTCCCGTCCCGGCCGTTCGGTCCCGGCCCACTCCCACACCCCGGCGCCGCGCTCGCAGTGCTCGCGGGCCTGCTCCGGCCCGAGCCAGTCGAAGCAGGGCTGCTTGCCGGCGACGACCACGTTCACCGTGCCCGTCGTCCGCAGCACGTGATCGGCCACGCACAGCAGGGTGTTGGCGTCCGGGGGGAAGTAGGCGCGCACCACGTCGGGGCTCTTGGTGAGCACGTGGTCGACGAAGCCGGGATCCTGGTGGGAGAAGCCGTTGTGGTCCTGCCGCCACACATGCGAGGTCAGCAGGTAGTTCAGGCTCGGGACGGGGGCCCGCCAGGGCACCTCGCGGGCGCTCTGCAGCCACTTGGCGTGCTGGGTGACCATGCTCGCCACGATGGTGGAGAACCCCTCGTAGGAGGTGAACAGCCCGTGCCGGCCGGTGAGGGTGTAGCCCTCCATCCAGCCCTGGCACATGTGCTCGGAGAGCACCTCCATCACCCGGCCGTGGCCGCCGAGGCCCCGGTCCGTCGCGAGCGAGTCGCCCTGCCAGGCGCGGGGCGTGGCCTCCAGGACGTCCTGGAGGTGGTTGGACTCGGCCTCGTCCGGGGCCGTCAGCCGGAAGTCGCGCCGCTGGGCGGTGTCCTCGAAGACCTGCCGCAGCATGCCGCCCAGCACCTGTGTCGGCTCGTGGGAGGACGCACCGGGCTCGTCCACCGGCACCGCGAAGGCCTCCGGGCCGCGCAGCGGCAGCGGTCGCCGCAGCCGGCCGCCGTCGGCGTGCTTCGAGGCCCCCAGCCGCCGCTCCCCGCGCGGTACGTGCGCCAGCACGCCGGGCAGGGGGCGGCCGGAACCGTCGAACAGCTCCTCGGGCCGGTACGAGCGCAGCCACCGCTCCAGCACACGCAGCCGGCCGGGATCGTCGCGTACGTCCTTCACCGGGATCTGGTGGGAGCGCCAGGTGTCCTCCACCGGGTCGCCGTCCACCTCCCGGGGCCCGGTCCAGCCCTTGGGGGTGCGCAGCACGATCGCCGGCCAGCGGGGCCGCCCGGCCACCCCCTCCTCACGCGCCGCCCGCCGGATCGCGGCGATCCTCTCCAGCGCCGTGTCCAGGGCGGCGGCCAGGGCGCGGTGTACCTCGGCCGCACCGGTGTCCGGGGCGGCCGTCACGTACAGCGGCTCGTGGCCGTAGCCGCGCAGCAGGGCGTCCAGCTCCTCGTGGGGGATGCGGGACAGCACGGCCGGATTGGCGATCTTGTAGCCGTTCAGGTGCAGGACGGGGAGCACCGCGCCGTCGTGCACCGGGTCCAGGAACTTGTTCGAATGCCAGGAGGCGGCCAGCGGCCCCGTCTCCGCCTCGCCGTCCCCGACGACGCAGAAGGCCACCAGATCCGGGTTGTCCAGGGCGGCCCCGTAGGCGTGGGACAGGCAGTGCCCCAGCTCCCCGCCCTCCTGGATCGAGCCGGGCACCACCGGGGAGGTGTGGCTGGGCAGTCCGCCGGGGGAGGAGAACCGCTCGAACAACCGTGCCATCCCCGCCTCGTCGCGCCCCATGCCGGGCCACAGCTCCCCGAAGGTGCCCTCCAGCCAGCTCCCCGCCAGCACCGCGGGCGCGCCGTGGCCAGGCCCCCAAACGCACAGCGCCTCCAGGTCGCGGGCGCCGATCACCCGGTTCAGATGGGTATAGACCAGAGCCAGGCCCGGACAGGTGCCCCAGTGGCCCAGCAGCCGCGGTTTGACGTGCTCGGGCCGCAGCTCCTCGCGCAGCAGCGGATTGCCCCGGAGATAGAGCTGGCCCGCGGCCAGGTAGTTCATGGCGCGCCAGTGCGCGTCCAGCTCGGCGCACTCGCGGTCGGTGAGCTGGGGGTGCGTCTGCATGGAACCTCCGGTCGTGGTTCGGTCGTGGCCCGGGTCACCGCCCGGGGCCGTCACTCGGACCGCCGCCCGGTCCGCGGACCGGGCGGCCTCCGAGAGGCTTCAAAGCCCCGCGGGGCATGCGGCGCCCGTGGCCCGTGTCCCCTGCACGCGGTCGGCCACACCCGTACACGCCGCCCGGACGGGGGCCGCGCGCCGTGACGAACCCCCGTACGCGACACTCCGCGCCCCGCCGTCCGGTTGCCGCGGCGCCCTCCCCGGCAGCACGATGGCGGCGTGTTCAGACAATGGCTGGCGCTGGAGGCGGGCGCGGACCCGGCCGAACGGGCCGGGGCCGTGCGCCGCGCCCACGAGGCGTTCCTGGCCGGGGGAGCGGTCGGCGCGCCCGTACGTGGCCTGATAGCCGACTCCTGGCGGCGTTCGGCCAGGGCGTCGGTACCGGCGGACCGCACGGCCTCCGTGGACCTCACCGACGACGACCTGGCCGCCCACCGCCGAGAGCACCCCCTGGGCCGGGTCATGCCGCTGTTCCGGGAACTGCTGGGCGGCATCGCCGAGGACGGCGCCCATCTGCTGTCGGTCTGCGACGAGCAGGGCCGGATGCTGTGGGTGGAGGGCCACGCGGACGTCAGACGGCGCGCGGAGCGGATGAACTTCGTCCCCGGTGCCCGCTGGTCCGAGCCCCACGCGGGGACCAACGCCCCCGGCACCGCACTCGCGCTGGGACACCCGGTGCAGATCTTCGCCGCCGAGCACTACTGCCGCCCCGTCCAGCCCTGGACCTGCGCGGCGGCCCCCGTCCACGACCCGCGCACCCGCCGGGTGCTGGGCGCCGTGGACATCACCGGCGGCGACCACCTCGCCTCACCGCACAGCCTCGCCCTCGTCCAGGCCACCGCCCGGGCGGCCGAGGCCCAGCTCGCCTCCCTCCTCCCGGCCACCGCTCCGGCCCGTCTGCTGGAAGTCCTCGGCCGCGACGGCGCCCTGCTCCACACCGGCCGGTCCGAGGCCCCGATACGGCTGGGGGCGCGGCACAGCGAGATCGTGCTGCTGCTCGCCTCCCACCCCGACGGGCTGTCCGGCGGCCGGCTCGCCCTGGAGCTGTACGGCGAACGCGACGTCAGCCCCGTCACCCTGCGCGCCGAACTCTCGCGGCTGCGCGGAGTGCTGGGCCCGCTGCTGGCCTCCCGCCCGTACCGCCTGACCGCCCGGGTGCGCACCGACTGCGACACGGTCGCCGAGGCGCTGGACACCGGCGACCTGTCCACCGCGCTGGCCGCCTACCGCGGTCCGCTGCTGCCGCTGTCCGAGGCGCCCGGGGTGGCGCGGATGCGGCGGATGCTGGAGGACCGGCTGCGGAGGGCACTGATCGCCCGCCGGGATCCGGAACTGCTGGACACCTGGGTGCGCACCCCCTGGGGGGAGGAGGACCTGGAGGCCTGGGAGGCCCTGGTCGGCGCGCTGCCTCCGGCGGTCAGGGCGGTGCCCGGCGCCCGGCTGAGGGCTCTGCGGGAGGTCTACGGAATCGACCCTCCGCCGGGCCCGGGCTTCCCGCGACGCCCGGGCGCAACGTTCCCGCAACCCCCCGTTGCCTAACGTGGCGCTGCGCCTTCGCCGTTCGGCCGCCCGCGGGCGGACCGATGCGGCGGAGCCTTTCGTGTTCCGTTCCATGGGGACGCCTTCGGAAAGGCTCCCGGCCGCCCGGCGGCGTCCGGGCCCTGCCCGGGCCTGTCACCCCGTGGCCGCCGGCGCCGGGAGGGGCCGCCCGCGCTCGGGCGGTGCGCACCCGGGAGCGGGGCGTGGAGCGGCGCTCCTCTCCCGGACGGCCAGGGTGGCACGGCGGGGCCGCACGGCCTGCTTGACGGCGAGCAGGACGAACGGCACCCGGTGGGGACCTCGCGGACGCGGGGCCCCATCCGGCCCCGTCGTGCCGCCCGTGCCCGGTCAGTCCAGGACTTCGAAAGGGTCGCCCGTTCGCAGGGTGCCGGTGTTCTCGGGGACGAGGAGCTGCCCGAACAGCAGCCGGTCGCCGAAACGGCGGTGCCTGGCCAGGGTGCGCAGCGGCTCCTTGCCCCGCTCGGCCGTGGCCTGGTCGGTCGTGGTCACCACGCAGCGGCCGCAGGGCTTGGCCACCCGGAAGGACACCTCGCCGATCCGGATACGGCGCCAGCCGTCCTCGGACCAGGGAGCGGTGCCCTCGACGACCACGTTGGGCCGGAAGCGGTCCATCGGCAGCGGACCCTCGTCCGGATGGTCCCCCTGCTCTATCAGCAGGTTGAGGGCGTCCAGTGACGACACCGTGGTGAGCAGCACCGGGAACGAGTCGGCCAGGCTCACCGTTTCGCCCGGGCGGCCGTGCGAGGAGGTGACCGGGCGCCGGTGCTCGGGCGCGTCCATGTGGACCAGCCGCGCCTTCGTCCCCAGATACTCCGTCAGCCAGTCGTGCGCCTCGCCGGACGCGGGCACCGCCTCGACCTTGGTGTTCCACACCTCGAACACCTCGGTGCCCGAGGCGGGGTCGGGCACCTCGACGGTCAGCGGCGGCATCCCGGGGGCGGACAGCCGAAGACCGCCGCCGGGCAGAGGCTCGGCGGCGGCCGACGCGAGGCGCGGGTGTCCGCGCTGGGTGAGCGGTGCGCCGTCGGGACCGGCCGCCATCCAGCGCCGGTCCCCCGACAGTCCCCATGGCTCCACGACGGCACGGGCGGTGCCGACGCCCGCGAACGACTTCACCGGGTAGAGGTTGAGCGCGGCCAGCGTGGACGTGGTCATACGCCCATCCTGCCACCCGGGTCGGACAGTCGGCGGGTCAGTAACCACGCCCCTGGTACGAGTGGCCGTAGGGCTCGTCGTAGGAGCCGGGGTACGGGCTCTGGGCGGGCGCCGGGCGGGCCGCGACCGGACGCATCTGCTGGGGCTGCGGCTGCTGCGGGTAGCCGTATCCGCCGCGCGGCGCGGCCGCCTGCTGCGGGATGTACGGCGCGGGCGCCTGCTGCAGCGGCGCGGGCTGCTGCACCGGCGCGGGCTGCTGGTAGGCCGGGGCCGGGTAACTCCGCGCCGGCTGCGGCTGGTAGGAGGGCCCCGACGGCAGTGCGGGCAGCGCGGCCGGGAGGGCGGGCAGGTGGTCCGAGGTCTCGTACGGGGACGCCGGAACGCGTATGGGCGCGATCTGAGGGGTGCCCCGCTCGGCGACCAGGCTGTCGTAGATCGGGGTGTCAGCGAAGGACGGCGCGCTGTAGTAGCCACCGCCATAGGTGCTGCGGGGGGACGTCATACTCATAAGTTAAGCCCACGATGTGCTGGTTGGGGAGAGCGAAAAGAAGGTCATTTGACGGGCTCTGCGCGGTCATCGGCCGCGGCTGCTGCCAAAGACGGAGAAAACGGCCATTCCGCCTCCGTGGGGGCCGGGAGGCCGGCGGAGCACGGCGGGTGCGGACGGCCCGGTCACGGAAGAGGGAAGCATGACCATGCTCAAAGGCGCCAACGTCCCGGTTCCCGCGGACTCGGTCAGGGTCGAGGTGGGCTGGCGCACCGGGCCCGGGGTGCCGGACGTGGACGCCTCGGCGCTGCTGCTGGCCTCCTCGGGCAGGGTCCGCTCGGACGGCGACCTCGTCTTCCACAACCAGGCGCGCCATGCCTCGGACGCCGTGCGCCACGAGGGAAAGCGCGCGGCGGGCGGCGCCGTGACCGACACCCTCGCAGTGGACCTCGCCCGCGTCGAGCCCGCCGTCGAGAGGATCGTGGTGGCCGCCTCCGCCGACGGCGGGGACTTCGGCCGGGTACCGGGACTGTGCGTGCGGGTGCTCGACACGGGCGGAGCCGAACTCGCCCGGTTCGACAGCCGGGACGCCACCGTCGAGACCGCCTTCGTGCTCGGCGAGCTCTACCGCAGGCAGGGCGCCTGGAAGTTCCGGGCCGTCGGGCAGGGGTACGACAGCGGACTGGCCGGTCTCGCCACCGACTTCGGGATCACCGTCGACGAGCCCCGGACGCCGCCGGCCCCCGCCAC
>NZ_JAKMAY010000061.1:0-23911 GCF_022015835.1 Streptomyces sp. ICN903
AGGTGGGGGCGCGCGGAGGGCGTGAACGAGTGTGGGATCGCGTACGCGGGGTGAGCGTACGAGCACTTCGGTGGACGGCGCAGGAGGCGTTCCGTCACGCTGAGTGTTGGCCACGAGTGCTTTTGGTAGCCGTCGCGGTCCAGGCACTCAGCATGGAGCAAGCGGAGAGGGCGGCGGATGGACAACGTCGACAGGGCCGGGGTCGGGTTCGAAGTCGAGGGCGAAGTCGGGGCCGGGGACGAGGCCGGAGCCGGGACCGGCGACGGGGACGAGGCCGCGCGGGAGGCCGCAAACGACGATGAGCGGTCGGACCCGGAGAGGGAGTGGGACAGGGAGCCGCACCCCTCGGACAGCATGCGCACCTTCGGCGCGGTCGTTCAGGCGCTGCGCGAGCACGCGGGCCTGAGCCGCGCCGAACTCGGCACCTGGGTGCGGTACTCCAAGCACACGGTGGCCTCGGTGGAGCTGGGACGCCGTATGCCGGACCGGGCGTTCGTGGAACGCGCGGAGCTCGCCCTCGGCAACACCGGCGCCCTGCGCAAGGCCGCCCGCCACCTCACGCGGGGTGAGGTGGGCCTCGCCGCGTGGTTCCGGCAGTGGGCGAGGCTGGAACGGAAGGCGGCGAGCCTGTCGACCTACGAGTGCCGGCTGGTGCCGGGGCTGTTGCAGTCGGAGGCGTACGCGCGGGCGGTGTTCGACAACAGCATCCCGCTGCTGACCGATGAGCAGGCGGAAGCCCAGGTCGCCGCACGGATGGACCGGCAGAGGATGATGCGGGAGCGGCCGACCGTGCCGTTCAGCTTCATCGTGGAGGAGGCGGTTCTCCGGCGCGGGCTGGGCGGACCGCAGGTGCAGGCGAGCATGCTGGACCACGTGCTCGAACTCACCGCACCGCGCAACGTGACGTTTCAAGTGGTGCCGTTGTGGCTGGAGTTCCACGGCTGCCTGGACGGACCTCTGCAGATCCTGGAGACCCCGGAGGGGCGGTGGCTCGGCTACTCCGAAGGGCAGCAGAACGGACGGCTGATCTCGGACCGAAAAGAGATGCGGCTGCTCTGTCAGCGCTATGAAACACTGCGCTCGCAGGCCCTCAACCCCATGGAATCCCGGGACCTGTTGGAGCGACTCCGAGGAGAGCTGTGAAGACGACGGAACTCGACTGGTTCAAGTCCAGCTACAGCGGCACCCAGGGCGACAGCTGCGTGGAGGTCGCCATCGACGGACAGGCCGTCCACGTACGGGACTCCAAGGATCTGGCCCGCCCCGCATTCAAGGTCGGCCGCGAGGGCTGGACCCGGTTCGTGCGCTTCGCGTCGGAGCGCTGATCGACTTCGGGTGCGCTGCTTGCCGCGCCGGGCACCGGCGCGGCGGACGGCACACCCTCACCGTGCGGCTTCGTCCTCGTGGCCGCCGCCCTCGCCGCGTGAACCCCGTCGGGGCGGCCGCGCCCGCCTGCCCGCACCCGCGGGCCGAGACGATCGCGTATGAACATGAGCCCGAGAGCCATGGAGCGTCCGCCGGGCGCGGACTTCAATGAGGCCATGAGCACTCAAGGACAGGACACCGCGCCCATCCTCGTCGTCGGCGGCACCGGCAAGACCGGACGGCGGGTGGTCGACCGCCTCCGGGCGCTCGGCCGCCCCGCGCGGCCCGTCTCCCGCAGCAGCGGGACCCCCTTCGTCTGGGAGGACGAGAACACCTGGCAGGCCGCGCTGGAGGGGGCCCGCGCCGCCTATGTGACCTACTACCCCGACCTCGCTTTCCCGGGGGCGAAGGAAAACGTCGGGCGGTTCGCGGCATTCGCCGTCGAACGGGGGGTGCGCCGCCTGGTGCTGCTCTCCGGCCGGGGCGAGGAGGGCGCGGTCGCCAGCGAGGAGGCGCTCAAGGCCTCCGGCTGCGACTGGACCGTCGTGCGGGCCGACTGGTTCAACCAGAACTTCAGCGAGGACTTCTTCCTCGACCCGGTCCGCTCGGGTGAGCTGGCGCTGCCCGCCGGGGACGCCGTCGAGCCGTTCGTCGACGCCGACGACATCGCCGACGTCGTGGTCGCCGTCCTCACCGACGACCGGCACATCGGCAAGACCTACGAGCTGTCCGGCCCCCGGCCGCTGAGTTTCCACGACGTGGCCCGCGAACTGTCGGCGGCCACCGGCCGGACCATCACCTACACCCCGGTCGGCGCCGACGACTACCGTGCGATGCTGCGGAAGGCGGGCGCGCCGGAGGAGTTCGCGGACCTCTTCACCCTCATCACCGACGGCCGCAACGCCAGTGTGGTGCACGGCGTCCGCGAGGTGCTCGGGCGGGAGCCCAAGGACTTCTCGCGGTACGTCGAGGAGACCGCGGCCACCGGGGTCTGGGACGTCTGACCGAGGGGCGGGGGGACGAGAGCTGTGGACACGATCGGCGGACTGCTGGGGAGCCCCCGGGCCAGGGGCGCCTTCCTGCTGAAGTCGGTGTTCAATCCGCCGTGGGGGCTGCGCGTCGAGGACCGCGCGCCCCTGTCGCTGGTCACCGTGCTGCACGGCTCGGCGTGGGTGCTGCGCGAGGGCGGCGAGCCGGCGCGGCTGGCCGCCGGGGACGTGGCGGTCCTGCGCGGGCCCGACCCGTACACGCTCGCCGACGACCCGGCCACACTGCCGGGCATCACGGTCGGCCCCGGGCAGCGCTGCGGCACCACCGAGGGGGAGGACCTCACCGAGGCGATGTCCCTGGGGGTGCGCACCTGGGGCCAGCCGCACCGCGCGGGGTCGACCGTGATGCTCAGCGGCACCTACCAGGCGCCCGGCGAGGTCGGGCGCAGACTGCTCGACGGCCTGCCCGCCCTGCTTCTCCGCCCCGCCTCGGCCGTTCGCACCCCGCTGATCGGCATGCTGGCCGCCGAGGTGGACAAGGAGGAGATCGGCCAGGAGGTGGTCCTGGACCGGCTGCTCGACCTGCTGCTCATCGACGTTCTGCGCTCCTGGCTGGCGGAGCCCGGCACCGGCGCGCCGCCCTGGTTCCGGGCCCAGGGCGACCCGGTGGTGGGGCAGGCCCTGAGGCTGCTGCACGAGCGGCCCGGCCAGCCGTGGACGGTCGCCTCGCTCGCCTCCGCCGCCGGGGTCTCCCGGGCGGTGCTGGCCCGCCGCTTCACCGAACTCGTCGGCGAGCCGCCGATGTCCTACCTGACCGGGTGGCGGCTGACGCTCGCCGCCGAACTGCTGCGCGACCCCGAGCTGTCCGTCGCAGGCGTCGCCCGGCGGGTGGGCTACTCGGGCCCCTTCGCCCTGAGCACCGCGTTCAAGCGGGAACGCGGCGTCAGCCCGCGGGAGTTCCGCCGGGGGGAGCGGTCCGGCGAGGCCGCGGGCACCGGCTCCGACGAGCGGACGGTCGTCCTCGGGGGCCGTTCCCGGGCGTGACCTCGCCCCCGCCCCCCCGCAGGCCGATCGGTGAAGCGCCGGGCGGCGCGGCTTCCCGTGCCGACCGCGGCCGAGCCGGGCCCCGGCTCGGGAAGGAGGAGAACGGCCCTCTCGCCGAGAGGGCCGTTCCCGCGTCAAGCGTGCTTTTACCCGTATGCCCGTATGCCCGCATGAAGGCCCGGGGGATCCTCTGTGAATTCCACCTGAAAAGCGATGCCGTCGGCCGTGCGGTGCTCGGTTTCGCCCTCGCCGGGTGAGCGGAGAAACAAAACGCCCAAAAGGTGAACGAGAGGGAAATATGCCCGCGATAGCGAAATGGCCCGACTTTGCAAAAACGGCGTCAGGATGCGCGGTGCTAAGATCGACGCGCTTGCTCACCAGCGCCTTGATCGCCGGACCCAGGCCGCCAAGTGTGCTGTGAGAGCAAGTTCCTGACGGTGCGGAACGACCGGATCCGCAGCGGCTACGCTTGGCGGTGCTGAGCACGCAGCGGGCGCGGCGGGGGGATCGCGGCGTGCCGGTGCGCTTCTGCGTTTCCTGCGATACGAGCGAAGCGCGGTTTCACTCATGGCCCCTCGTTAAACGAAGAGAGCTCATGGCACATTACTTCACGGACCCAGTCTTCTGGGTTCTTGCTGCTGTGGCGCTTGTCGCCACGGCCGTACTCCTTCTGAGCAGACGGCGCGCCCGGCAATTGGCCAGTGATTTAACGCTGAAGAACAACCGTATCGGGGAGCTGGAGAGGGGTCTGGCGGAAACGCGGGCACGACTGGCCAGGGCCGAGGAGAACGCCGAAGAGGCCGCCAGGGAGGTCAGGGAGGTCACCGACGGAAAGATCTCCGCGGTCCTCAAGTCCGCCATGCAGACCCTCCGTCTCCTCGCCGGCGAGCAGCAACTCATGCTGGACCGGCTGGAACAGGAGTACGGCGGCCACAAGATCCTGCAGTCACTGCTGGAGGTGGACCGTGCCAACGCCCAGTTCGCCCGTCGCGCCCTGGGCATCACGATCCTGTGCGGCGGATTCCCCGGGCGGCGAAGGGAGCCCGCGTCGGTCCACGACGTGATCCGCAGTGCCCAGGGCCAGATCGGTCCCTTCGACCGGGTCCAGATCCGCTCCCAGAGCAACTTCGCCATCGTCCCCGCCGCGGTGGACGGTGTCGCCCTGGCCGTCGCCGAGCTGCTCGCCAACGCCGCGAGCTACTCGCGCCCCGAGAGCACGATCGAGGTGAACCTCCAGCCCGTCCACCAGGGGCTGTGCATCGTCATCGACGACGCCGGCCCGGGCCTGAGCCCGGAGAGGAAGCAGAAGGCCGCGGAGCTCTTCTCGGGCGAGTACCGGCCCGGTCTGTCCGAACTCGGCAACCCTCCGCAGTTCGGGTTCCCCGTGGTGGCCGAACTGGCGCGCCGCTTCGGCTTCGCCGTGGACGTCAGCACCACCTCTCCCTTCGGCGGTGCGCGGGCGATCGTGCGCATTCCCGAGGGGCTCCTGACGACGGAGTACACCGAGCGGAGGAGTACACCGGCCATGGCAGCCACCCCGCAGAACGCCCCTGCCCCGCAGAACCCCTCCGGCGACCGCACCGCCAACGGCCTGCCCAAGAGGGGCGAACGCAAGGCTCCCATCGCCCTCGTGCACACCACCTCCGCGGAGGCCGGCAGGCAGCCCGGGCAGAACGTGGAGTCCGCCGCCGCCAGGATGGCGGCGCTGCAGAGAGGCACGCGGACAGGGCGACAGCTCCCCGTGACGAATCAGGAAGGGCAGGAGTCTTGATGCAGGAAGACCTGTCATGGATGCTCGCGAACATCCTGAAGGTGCCCGGCGCGCGGCACGCGCTGCTCGTCTCGGCCGACGGACTCAAGCGAGGCATGACCGAGGCCCTTCACCCCGATCTGGCCGACAGGACGGCCGCGGCGATGAGCGCCCTGCAGTCGATCAGCCGCTCCACGGCGGGCTTCGTGGGCCCCGAGGGGGAGTCGCAGTGGCGCCAGACGGTGGTCGAGTTCGACCACGGATGGCTGTTCCTCGTGGCGGCCGGCAGCGGGGCGTACCTGGCCGTCTCGGCCTCGACGGACGTCGACATGGAAGGGATCACCTTCCGCATGCACCAGCTCGTGCAGAGCCTCGGTGAAGAGATGACCGCCCCGCCTCGCGAGATGGCTGATGGAACGTGAGTACTGAAGACCCGGCCTTCGAGCCGACCGGAAGATTAGTACGTCCCTATGTCATCACGGGCGGCCGTGAGATTCCCTCCGAGCGGGAGTTCTCGGTGACGACGCTGATCACGGCCGCCGATGACGCCTCCGACAGGTGGGTGGTGTCCCCGGAGAGCCGCAGTGTGCTGGAACTGTGCATGGGCGGCTACCTCTCGGTCGTCGAGATCGCCGGGTACCTCAACCTCCCCCTGGGGATCGTGCGTGGGCTGCTCGCCGAACTGGCCGAAAACGGAATGATCCTGACCCGTGCTCCGGTGCCGAGCGCCGAGCGCGTCCCCAGACAACTTCTCGAGGATGTACTGCATGGCCTCCGTGCTCGATTCGCCTGACCGTGGGCCGGTCCACCTGGGCCGGTCCGTCCGGACGACGGTGAAGATCCTGGTCGTCGGTCACTTCGGTGTCGGCAAGACCACCTTCGTCGGCAGCATCTCCGAGATCGAGCCGCTGCGCACCGAGGAACTGATCACGGAGGCCAGCGCCGGCGTGGACGACCTCGCCGGTACGCCGGACAAGACGACGACCACGGTCGCCCTGGACTTCGGCCGCCTCACCCTCAGCGAGGAACTGGTCCTGTACCTGTTCGGAACCCCCGGGCAGCAGCGCTTCCAGCAACTGTGGGAGGACCTCTCGATCGGGGCCCTGGGCGCGCTGCTGCTGGTCGACCCGGAGCGGCTGGGCGAGTCCTTCCCGGTCCTGGACCTCGTGGAGCAGTACGGACTGCCGTGCGCGGTCGGGGTGAACCGCTTCGACGGATCCCCCTCCTACGCCGCCGAAGAGGTCCGCGAGGCGCTCAACCTGCCCGACGACGTACCTGTGGTCCCCTGCGACGTCCGGGACCAGGCATCCTCGGCCAACACTCTGATCACTTTCGTGGAGTATCTCCTCTCCCGCACCGACTAGGAGCCCCCCGTGCAGCACCGATCGGACTACCGGCAGCCCCCGCCCGGCTGCCCTGCCCACGGCAGAGTCCCCCTGTACACACCCGAGTTCGGGACCGACCCCGACAGCTACTACGACCACCTGAGGCAGTTCGGGGCCAGTGCGCCCGTGGAGATGGCGCCCGGCGTCGAAGCGGAACTGGTGACGAGTTACGCGGCCGCGCTGCACATCCTGCAGCACCCCGACACGTTCGTCCGGGACGCACGCCGCTGGCGTGCCCTCAACGAGGGCCGCGTACCGGCCGACAGCCCGGCCCTGCCCATGATGGGCTACCGGCCCAACGCCCTGTTCTCCGACGGAGCCGACCACGCGCGGCTGCGGCAGGTGGTGACCGACGGCCTGGACACCGTGGACCCCCATCAGCTGGGGCGTCACGTGGAACAGGTCGCCGACTACCTCATCGACCAGATCAGCGGCCGCGGCCGCAGGGCCGACCTCGTGACCGACTACGCCCAGCAGCTGCCCCTGCTGGTCTTCAGCGAACTCTTCGGGTGTCCGCCCGACATCGGCGACGACATCGTCTTCGGCGTCTCCGGCATATTCGAGGGCGGATCCGACGCCGAGCAGGCCAACCAGATCCTCGGGCAGGCCCTGCACAGGCTGGTCACCCTCAAGCGGCGGTCACCGGGCGCCGACGTGACATCCCAGATGCTCAAGCACCCCGCGGGCCTCAACGACGACGAGATGGTCAACCAGCTCGTCACGCTGCTGTCGGGAGGCACCGCACCGCTGACCTCCCTCATCAGCACGGGCATCGCCCTGATGCTCGGCGACGACCGGTACACGGGCACCCAGGTGCTGGTCGAGGACGCCGTCAACGAAGTGCTGTGGAAGTACGCCCCCATCGCCAACTACGCCGTGCACTACCCCGTGCAGGACGTGGAGCTCGACGGCAGGGTCCTGCGGGCCGACGACCCCGTGGTGATCAGCTTCGCGGCCGCCAACACCGACCCCGCCGTGACCGAGGACCGCTACGCCCTCAGGGGGCGGGCCTACCTCGCGTTCGGCGCGGGCCCCCA
This sequence comes from Streptomyces sp. ICN903, assembly GCF_022015835.1. Classification (NCBI taxonomy): domain Bacteria; kingdom Bacillati; phylum Actinomycetota; class Actinomycetes; order Kitasatosporales; family Streptomycetaceae; genus Streptomyces; species Streptomyces sp. ICN903. The sequence continues at coordinate 7,571 of NZ_JAKMAY010000061.1, forward strand.
CGTGTGCCCCGCCAAGGACCCCGCCAACCTGATCGGGACCAGGGCGATCGAGAGGGTGCTCACCCGTCTGCCCGACATCTCCCTGGGCATCGACTTCGACCGCCTGACCTGGCAGCCGACGCCCTGGAGCAGAACGCTCACCACCCTGCCCGTCCACTTCACCCCCGCCCCGCCGTCGGCCCGGCAGTCCCAGGCCCGTCCGCGGCAGGCTTCGGCGCCGGCCGCGGAGCCCGCTCACCATGCCGCGTCCCCCGTGTCGCAGTCCCATGCGAAGGCCACGCGGTGGAGTTCCTTCCTCAAGTGGCTCACCGGAGCGTGATCTACATAACAGCATGTGACGGAGGGATATTCGCATAGTCATTCTGTCGCACGGGTAGGGACGGCAGGTCTTCCCGACTGACCGTCAAGAAGGAGTGCCCCGCGTGGGATCCGCGACAGCCCCCTCCACCGACCGGCGTTCCGCCGCAGCCCTCATATCCCGCCTGCGGACCGCAGCGGGCCAGAGGGACCCCTACCCCTACTACGCGGAACTCCGGGCGATGGGGGGCATCATCCCGGCCCCGTGGGGAGGACACCTGGTCACCTCGTTCGACCTGGCCGACCGGATCCTGCGCAGCAGGGACTGGCACGTCCCCGACGCCCGGTGGCGTGCCGCCCAGGGAGAGGCGACGCGGTGGAGCGCGGTGTCCTCCCAGGAGATGAGCAAGACCCTGCCCGCGCTCAACCCGCCCGACCACACCCGGGTGCGCCGGGTGACCAGCGGCGGGCTCGACCGCAGATCACTGGAGGGGCTGCGGCGCCCGGTCGCCGAGATCACCGGCGGTCTCCTCGACCGGTTCGCCGAACACCTCACCGGTGGAGAGGCGGACTTCGTGCCCCTGGTCGCCGAGGAACTGCCCGTCATGACCGTCGGCCGGTGGCTCGGCCTGCCGGCCGGCGACTACCCCCTGCTGCGCGACCTCACCCACGACCAGGTCTTCGCCCAGGAACTCCTCCCCTCCGCCAGCCAGCTCGCGCTGTCCGACGCGGCGACGGCGCAGCTGCGCGGCTACTTCACCGCACTGGTCCGCGAGCGCCGCGCCAGACCCGGCTCCGACCCGGTCTCGGCCTGGATCCGGGCCTGGGACGGGATCGAGCCCGACCGGGAGGCCGCCGACGAAGCCGTCTACCACACCACCTTGTTCGTCCTCCTGGCCGCGCTCGAGACGACCTCCACCCTGCTGGCCACCATGGTCCGGCTCCTCCTGGAGCGCCCGCGGCAGTGGGAATGGCTGCGCGGCCACCCCGAGCGGGTACCCGCGGCGGTCGAGGAGGCGCTGCGGTACGACGCACCCACCCACGTCGCCAGCCGCATCGCGCGCAAGGACCTCACCGTCGCCGGCGTCGACATCCGCGCGGACCAGATGGTGCACCTCATGATCGGCGCCGCCAACCGCGATCCCGCCCACTGCCCCGACCCCGACACCTTCGACGTCCGCCGCAAGGCGGCCCACCTGAGTTTCAGCGGGGGCATCCACTACTGCCTCGGCGCGCCCCTGGCCCGCCTGGAGGCCACGACCCTGCTGACCGCTCTGCTGGAACGTTTCCCCGCCCTCGTCATCGCCCGCGAGCCCCAGTGGGCCCCGCGGGTCGCCTTCCGCCGCATGCTCACCCTGCCCGTCGCCCTGCCATGAGGTGCCCGTGACCACCCCGATGGAAAACCGGTACAAGACGCTCCACGTCAGCCAGGACGGACCCGTCCTGCACGTCCGCCTGGACAGCCCGGAGACCGGCAACACCCTCACCGCCGCCACCCTCGACGAACTCCTCGCCGTCCTCGGCGCGGTCGGCGACCGCCCCGAGATCCGGGTACTGGTGCTCTCCGGGGCGGGGGAGCACTTCTGCCTGGGCGCCGACCGGGAGGAGTTCGCCACCTCCCTGGAGGCGGACCCCACCGGGAGTGGACTCCGTGTGATCGCCGACAAGGCCCGGCGCGTGTGCGAAGCCCTGGACACCACCACCGCGATCACCATCGCCCAAGTCCACGGCAAGGTCATCGGCGCCGGCCTCGCCCTCACCGTCTTCTGCGACCTGCGGGCCGGAGCGGACACCACCCGGTTCCGGCTGCCCGAGGTCGCCCTGGGCGTGGCACCGGTGTGGGGCGGTGTCCTGCCCCGGCTGCTCAGCGAGGCCGGAACCGCCAGGATCCGCGAACTCCTCCTCACCTGCGCCCCGTTCGGAGCCGAGACGGCACAGGAGATGTCCATCCTCCACAAGGTGGTGCCGGCCGGTGAACTCGACGCGGCCGTCGAGGCCTGGGTCAGGCCGCTGCTCCGCCGCCCGCCCGAGGCGCTTCCGCTGGCCAAGGCCATCCTCGGGGCGTACTCCAGGGGCACTCGGCTCGCGGACGCCGGCCTGCTCGACGCCCAGCTGCTGTCCGCGGCCTGCGCCGTCTCCGCCTCCCGGTCCGGTTGAGCCCGGCCGGTCCTGCCGGTCCTGCCGCCGCGGCCCTTCCCGGCCCGCCGCATCACAGCGCGTCGCGGGCCGGCAAGGGCCGCGGCGGCATCCGGCCGTCAGATGTCGCGGAAGATGTCGATGCGCGCGCCCACCGAGTTCAGCCGCTCGGCCAGGTCCTCGTAACCGCGGTTGATGACGTAGACGTTGCGCAGCACCGAGGTGCCCTCGGCCGCCATCATCGCCAGCAGCACGACCACGGCCGGGCGCAGGGCGGGCGGGCACATCATCTCGGCGGCCCGCCAGCGGGTGGGGCCCTCGACCAGGACGCGGTGGGGGTCCAGGAGCTGGAGGCGGCCGCCGAGCCGGTTGAGGTCGGTCAGGTAGATGGCGCGGTTGTCGTAGACCCAGTCGTGGATGAGGGTCTTGCCCTGGGCGCTGGCGGCGATGGCCGCGAAGAAGGGCACGTTGTCGATGTTGATGCCGGGGAACGGCATCGGGTGGATCTTGTCGATCGGCGCCTCCAGCTTGGAGGGCCGCACGGTGAGGTCGACCAGGCGGGTACGGCCGTTGTCGGCGCGGTACTCCGCGCCGCGGTCGTGGTCCAGGCCCATCTCCTCCAGCACGGCCAGCTCGATCTCCAGGAACTCGATCGGCACCCGCCGCACCGTCAGTTCCGACTCGGTGACCACGGCGGCGGCCAGCAGGCTCATCGCCTCCACCGGGTCCTCGGAGGGGGAGTAGTCCACGTCGCGGTCGATGCCGGGGACGCCGTGGACGGTCAGCGTGGTGGTCCCGACCCCCTCCACCCGCACGCCCAGCTCCTCCAGGAAGAAGCACAGGTCCTGGACCATGTAGTTGGAGGAGGCGTTGCGGATGACGGTGGTGCCGTCGTGCCGGGCGGCGGCCAGCAGGGCGTTCTCGGTGACGGTGTCCCCGCGCTCGGTCAGCACGATGGGGCGGGTGGGGCGCACCGAGCGGTCCACCACCGAGTGGTAGGTGCCCTCGGTCGCGGTGACCTCCAGGCCGAAGTGCCGCAGCGCGCTCATGTGCGGCTGCACGGTGCGGGTGCCCAGGTCGCAGCCGCCGGCGTAGGGGATGCGGAAGTGGTCCATGCGGTGCAGCAGGGGACCGAGGAACATGATGATGCTGCGGGTGCGGCGGGCGGCGTCGGCGTCGATTCCGTCCAGGTCCAGCTCGGCCGGCGGGACGATCTCCAGGTCGGCGCCGTCGTTGATCCAGCGGGTGCGCACCCCGATGGAGCCGAGCACCTCCAGGATCCGGTAGACCTCCTCGATCCGGGCGACCCGGCGCAGCACGGTGCGGCCGGAGTTCAGCAGGGAGGCGCACAGCAGGGCGACGCAGGCGTTCTTGCTGGTCTTGACGTCGATGGCGCCGGACAGGCGGCGGCCTCCGACGACCCGCAGATGCATCGGGCCGGAGTAGCCCAGTGAGACGATCTCACTGTCCAGGGCTTCACCGATACGGGCGATCATCTCAAGACTGATGTTTTGGTTGCCGCGTTCGATGCGGTTGACCGCGCTCTGGCTGGTGGCCAGTGCCTCCGCCAGCTGGGCCTGGGTCCAGCCGCGGTGCTGGCGGGCGTCACGGATGAGCTTGCCGATGCGCATGAGGTAGTCGTCGGTCATGCGTTGGATGTTATCTCAGATATGAGATGTCAACATCCGGGGCTTGAGTGTGTTCCTGTTTTTCTTCCTACTTTCACCCTTTTATCGGGCAAGCGCATGTCCGCCCCGTCCCCGCGTCGGTGCTTGGACGAGTGTGTACGGGTACCCGGGGCGAGGTGGGGCATGACCGTGGAGCGGCCATGTACTAGAGTTATCTCGACATCGAGATATCTACCGAGAGACGTACCGCCGCCGCGTCCACCGAGGCTTCGCCGGGCGACCCTCCACTTAGGTGAGCCTGAGCGAAGCGGTCGGGGCCCGGGGCGGCAGGATCGCGGTGGTACGCGCGAACCCATGCACTTGAAGGAGACTGTCGTGTCGGCGAACAGCTTCGACGCCCGCAGCACGCTGCAGGTGGGCGACGAGTCGTACGAGATCTTCCGGCTGGACAAGGTCGAGGGCTCCGCCCGGCTGCCGTACAGCCTGAAGGTCCTCCTGGAGAACCTCCTCCGCACCGAGGACGGCGCGAACATCACCGCCGACCACATCCGGGCCCTGGGCGGCTGGGACTCCCAGGCCCAGCCCAGCCAGGAGATCCAGTTCACGCCGGCCCGCGTGATCATGCAGGACTTCACCGGCGTGCCCTGCGTGGTGGACCTGGCCACCATGCGCGAGGCCGTCAAGGAGCTCGGCGGCGACCCGTCGAAGATCAACCCGCTCGCCCCGGCCGAGCTGGTCATCGACCACTCCGTCATCGCCGACAAGTTCGGCACCCCGGAGTCCTTCGCGCAGAACGTGGAGCTGGAGTACGGCCGCAACCGCGAGCGCTACCAGTTCCTGCGCTGGGGCCAGACCGCCTTCGACGAGTTCAAGGTCGTGCCCCCCGGCACCGGAATCGTCCACCAGGTGAACATCGAGCACCTGGCCCGCACCGTCATGGTCCGGAACGGCCAGGCCTACCCCGACACCCTGGTCGGCACCGACTCGCACACCACCATGGTCAACGGCCTGGGCGTGCTGGGCTGGGGCGTCGGCGGCATCGAGGCCGAGGCCGCGATGCTGGGCCAGCCGGTCTCCATGCTCATCCCGCGCGTGGTCGGCTTCAAGCTGACCGGCGAGCTGCCCGCCGGCACCACCGCCACCGACCTGGTGCTGACCATCACCGAGATGCTCCGCGAGCACGGTGTGGTCGGCAAGTTCGTGGAGTTCTACGGCGAGGGCGTGGCCGCCACCTCGCTGGCCAACCGCGCCACCATCGGCAACATGTCGCCGGAGTTCGGCTCCACCGCCGCGATCTTCCCCATCGACGGCGAGACCCTGAACTACCTGCGCCTGACCGGCCGCTCCGAGCAGCAGATCGCGCTGGTCGAGGCGTACGCCAAGGAGCAGGGCCTGTGGCTGGACCCGGCCGCCGAGCCGGACTTCTCCGAGAAGCTGGAGCTGGACCTCTCCACGGTCGTGCCCTCCATCGCCGGCCCCAAGCGCCCGCAGGACCGCATCGTCCTGGCCGAGGCCGCCGAGCAGTTCCGCAGGGACGTGCGCAACTACGTCTCCGCCGGCGTCACCGGCGGCGAGGACCGCAAGCCGGGCGTCCCCGCGCAGGAGCAGCCCAAGGGCGTGGCCTCCCCGGTGGACGAGGCGAGCGCCGAGTCCTTCCCGGCCTCCGACGCCCCGGCCTACGGCCACCAGGAGAACGGCTCGGGCGCGCCGCAGCACACCGACGGCCCGGCCGACGACGCGCCGTCCAACCCGGTCACCGTCACCGCCCCCGACGGCTCGACCTACGAGATCGACCACGGCGCCGTCACCGTCGCCGCGATCACCTCCTGCACCAACACCTCCAACCCCTACGTCATGGTCGCCGCCGCCCTGGTGGCCAAGAAGGCGGTGGAGAAGGGCCTGACCCGCAAGCCGTGGGTCAAGACCACCCTGGCCCCGGGCTCCAAGGTCGTCATGGACTACTACGACCGCGCCGGGCTCACCCCCTACCTGGACAAGCTGGGCTTCAACCTCGTCGGCTACGGCTGCACCACCTGCATCGGCAACTCCGGCCCGCTGCCGGAGGAGGTCTCCAAGGCCGTCAACGACAACGACCTGGCCGTGACCTCGGTGCTCTCGGGCAACCGCAACTTCGAGGGCCGCATCAACCCCGACGTCAAGATGAACTACCTGGCGTCCCCGCCGCTGGTCGTCGCGTACGCCATCGCGGGCTCGATGAAGGTGGACATCACCCGTGAGCCGCTGGGCACCGACAAGGACGGCAACCCGGTCTTCCTGAAGGACGTGTGGCCCTCCGAGCAGGAGGTCAACGACGTCGTCGCCTCCGCCATCGGCGAGGACATGTTCTCCACCTCCTACCAGGACGTCTTCGCGGGCGACGCTCAGTGGCAGGCGCTGCCGGTGCCCACCGGCGACACCTTCGAGTGGGACCCGCAGTCCACCTACGTGCGCAAGCCCCCGTACTTCGAGGGCATGGGCATGGACCCGGAGCCGGTGCAGGACATCTCCGGCGCCCGCGTCCTGGCCAAGCTGGGCGACTCGGTCACCACCGACCACATCTCCCCGGCGGGCGCCATCAAGGCCGACACCCCGGCCGGCAAGTACCTCACCGAGCACGGCGTGGAGCGCCGCGACTTCAACTCCTACGGCTCGCGCCGCGGCAACCACGAGGTCATGATCCGCGGCACCTTCGCCAACATCCGCCTGCGCAACCAGATCGCGCCGGGCACCGAGGGCGGCTACACCCGCGACTTCACCCAGGACGGCGGGCCGGTCTCCTTCATCTACGACGCCTCCCAGAACTACCAGGCCGCCGGCATCCCGCTGGTCGTCCTGGCGGGCAAGGAGTACGGTTCGGGCTCCTCGCGCGACTGGGCGGCCAAGGGCACCGCGCTGCTGGGCGTCAAGGCCGTCATCGCCGAGAGCTACGAGCGCATCCACCGCTCGAACCTGATCGGCATGGGCGTGCTGCCGCTGCAGTTCCCCGAGGGGCAGTCGGCCGAGTCGCTGGGCCTGACGGGTGAGGAGACCTTCTCCGTCAGCGGCATCACCGCGCTGAACGAGGGCGGCATCCCGCGGACGGTGAAGGTGACCACCGACACCGGTGTGGAGTTCGACGCCACGGTGCGCATCGACACCCCCGGCGAGGCGGACTACTACCGCAACGGCGGCATCATGCAGTACGTGCTGCGCTCGCTGATCCGCAAGTGAGCCGAGGGTGATCCGCGGTTGACACGCGTCCGAGAGGCCACTGTCCGCCGTCCGGGTGACCGGGCGGCGGGCGGCGGTCCGGACGGCGGCGTTCAAGCGGTGACGGCGGGGCCGTACCTCCCATGGTGGGAGGTACGGCCCCGCCGCGTTTCCCGGAGGTCTCAACTCGGGAAAGACTGGCACCCGAACGCGCACCGATCTTGCCCCCCGGAAGGAGAGTGGACTATACCTGTCGGCGTCCGAGCGGTCATATGAGAAGACGAAGGCTCGAAAGTCGTGGCTCCCGAGGAGGAAGGGCACGGACAAGGCCCGGCGCGGCTTCGTGCAACCGGCGTTACATCCCGCACAACTCAGCTTCAACTCGCAAGCGGTGTCCGGTAGTTCCGGCACACCGCCGGAGTCCTTTACAGAAGGCGAGGACTTGAGCATGGGATCCACCGATGTCAACCGTCGTGATCTGATCAAGCGGGCCACCGCGGCCGGCCTGATCGCCGTCCCCGCCATGAGCGCGCTCTCCGCCTGCGCCACCAGCGACGGCGGCAGCGACAACGAGGTCGCCAAGGGCCAGAAGACCAAGGACAACCCGCTGGGCGTCAACAAGGACGCCGGCCTGGACTTCGTCATCTTCGACGGTGGCTTCGGCACCCAGTACGGCAAGGACGCCGCGAAGATCTACGAGAAGAGCTACGGCAAGGTCGAGCTCACCGCCACCCAGAAGATCCGCTCGGTCCTCCAGCCCAGAATGGTCGGCGGCAACCCGCCCGACCTCATCGACAACTCCGGCGCCGAGCAGATGGACGCGGCCACCCTGATCGCCAAGGACCAGCTCGCCGAGCTGACCCCCCTGTTGGACGCCCCCTCCATCGACGACCCGGACACCAAGGTCCGCGACACCCTCCTGCCGGGCACCATCGAGATGGGCCAGTACGGCGACGAGAAGGTCTGGCGCCTGAACTACGCCTACACCGTCTACGGCCAGTGGTACTCGAAGAAGCTGCTGGCCGACAACGACTGGGAGTACCCCAGGACCTGGGACGAGATGCTCGCCCTGTGCGCCAAGGCCAAGAAGAAGGGCATCGCGGGCTGGACGTACGCCGGCCAGCACCCGTACTACATCCCCTTCACCCTCTACCCGTTCATCGGGAAGATCGGCGGCCGGGAGGTCCTGGACGCCATCGACAACCTGGAGCCGGGCGCCTGGAAGCACGACGCGGTCAAGAGCGCCTTCGAGGCCTACCACGAGCTGTCCGCCAAGGGCTACATCCTGCGGGGCACCCCCGGCCTGGACCACATCCAGTCCCAGACCCAGTGGACCAAGGGCAAGTGCATCTTCATCCCCAACGGCTCCTGGGTGGAGAACGAGGCCGCCGACACCACGCCCGCCGACTTCGACATGGCCTGCGGCGCGGTCACCGGACTGGACGACTCCGACAAGATGCCCTTCGGCACCCTGTGGGCGCAGGCCGGCGAGCCGTTCATAGTGCCCGCCCAGGCCAAGAACCCGGCCGGCGGCATGGAACTGCTGCGGATCATGCTGAGCAAGGAGTCGGCGCAGAACTTCTCCAGGCTGGTGAAGTCGCTGACCTGCGTGGCCGGCGCCACCGACGGCATGAAGATGTCCCCCGGGCTGGCCTCCTCCAGCCAGGCGCTCAAGGACGCCGGGGACAACGTGGTCAACCCGCGCATCTTCGACTGGTACCAGACCCTCCACAAGGAGCAGATCGGCTCGGTGCTCGCCGAACTGCTGGCCGGCCGGATGAAGCCCGCCGAGGCCATGAACAAGTGCCAGGAGTACGCCGACCGGACGGCCAAGGACGACTCCGTCAGGAAGTACAAGCACGCGTGAGCCGGACCCCTGCCGGGTCCGCGCGGGGGAAGGCCCCGGCGCGGACCCGGCAGGGGCGGAGCAGCCGGAAGAACCGGAACAGCCGGAAGGCGGAGATGGGACGAGGGCGGCATGGCCAGTGACAGCCCGGCGGTTGCCGAGGCCACCAAGCAAGCGGAGCCCCCGCCGGGAAGGTCCGGCGCGGGCCGCGGGGAGCGGCGTGTCTCCCCCCACCACCGGACCTATCTGAAGTACCGGTTCATCGCCGGCTTCCTCGCGGTGCCCCTGGTGCTCTACGGCGTCCTGGTCGTGTCGCCCTTCTTCCAGACGTTCTACTACTCGCTGACCGACTGGACGGGCCTGAGCAGCGACTTCGCCTTCGTCGGACTGGACAACTTCAGCCGCCTGATGGAGGACGAGATCTTCCGCAAGGCGCTGTGGCACAACGTCCTGCTGCTGCTGGTCCTGCCCGTCGTCACCCTCGGACTGGGCCTGTTCTTCGCCTTCATGCTCAACGTCGGCGGCCGGCACCGGCGGGGCGAGGCCGTGGCGGGGGTGCGCGGCTCGCGCTTCTACAAGATCGTCTACTTCTTCCCGCAGGCGCTGTCGATCGCGATCGTCGTGGTGCTGTGGAAGTACATCTTCAACCCCGCCGGCGGCCTGCTCAACGGCATACTGTCGGCCGTCGGCTTGGGGGAGTGGCAGCAGAGCTGGCTCGGCGACCCCCGGCTGGCCTTCTGGTGCGTCGTGGTCGTGATGGTGTGGGCGAACGTCGGCTTCTACGTCGTCCTGTTCTCCGCGGCGATGGGCTCCATCCCCCGCGAGATCTACGAGGCGACACTGCTGGACGGCGCCGGCCGGACGACCACGTTCTTCCGCGTCACCCTGCCGCTGATGCGCGACACCGTGCAGACCGGCTGGGTGTACATGGGCATCATGGCGCTCGACGCCTTCGCCGTGGTGCACATCCTGACGGTGAACGCGGGCGGTCCCGCCTACTCGACCATCGTCGCGCCGGTCTACCTCTACAACAAGGCGTTCCAGGACGGACAGGCCGGCTACGCGACCGCCGTCGCCGTCGCCCTGCTGATCGTCACCATGGTCTTCTCCGTGGCGGCGATGGCGTTCGGGCGCAGCAAGGACCGGATCGAGTTCTGACAGGCCAGCGGGAGAACCAGCCATGACCACTGCCGAACCGTCGCCCTCCCTCAGGCCGGGGGAGCCCGAGGAGACCGCCGTAGCCCTCACCAAGGGCACAGCCGGCCCGCAGCGGCCCGCGAACGCGCCCGGCCGGGGCGCCGGGCGGGACGGGGGCGGCGGCACGGAGGGGCGCACCCTCAACGCCTTCTCGCACGCCTTCCTGGTGCTGTGGGCCGTGATGGCCGCCGGGCCCCTGCTGTGGGCGGTGATGAACTCCTTCAAGTCCTCCGGCGCCATCCTGGAGGACCCCTGGTCGCTGCCTTCAAAGCTGAACTGGGAGAACTGGTCCTTCGCCTGGAACCAGGCGAACATCGGCCAGTACACGATCAACTCGGTGATCGTGGTGGGCGGTTCGGTGGTCGGCACCATGCTGCTGGGCTCGATGGTGGCCTACGTCCTGGCCCGCTACGACTTCCCCGGCAACCGGCTGGTGTACTTCCTGTTCGTCGGCGGCATGGCGTTCCCGATCATCGTCGCCCTGGTGCCGCTGTTCTTCGTGATGAAGAACTTCGCGCTGCTGGACACCTACCACGGCCTGATCCTGGTCTACATCGCCTACTCGCTGCCGTTCACCGTCTTCTTCATGTCGGCCTTCTTCCGCACCCTGCCCTCCTCCATCGCGGAGGCCGCCGAGATCGACGGCGCCTCGCACAGCCGGATCTTCTTCCAGGTCATGCTGCCGATGGCCAAGCCCGGCCTGATAAGCGTGGGGATCTTCAACTTCCTGGGCCAGTGGAACCAGTACCTCATCCCCCAGGTGGTGCACGTGGGCGACGCCGACAAGTACGTGCTCACCCAGGGCCTGGCCAACCTGGCGGCCCAGACCGGCTACCGCGGCAACTGGGGAGGGCTCTTCGCCGGCCTGACCCTGGCCGTGCTGCCCATCCTCGTCGTCTACGTCGTCTTCCAGCGGCAGGTGCAGGCGGGACTGACCGCCGGCGCGCTGAAGTAGGCCCGCCCCTCCCGCCACCCGCCCCGGGGCGGCCACCGCACACCGGTGGCCGCCCCGGGGCTTTCGCGTGCGCGGACCGTCACCGTCCGTGCGCGGGCAACATCCGAGCGCCCACTCCGCTCAAGGTCTTGACGGGAGAGAACGCTTCAGGCTGTCCTTATGGTTCACGTGTTGGAGACAAGCCGCACCCCGTCGGCGTGGTGCGGCCCACGGGCAGGTCGTCGAGCCGCCCGTCGAGGCGGGAGTGGATGAGTCGTGGAGACTCCGGGGTCGCAGTCCTCTCTGCACCGGGCCAATCTGGAGCGGGTGGTACGAGCCGTGCGCATCGCGGGCTCGCTCACCCAGGCGGAGATCGCGCGGACCACGGGGCTGTCGGCCGCGACGGTCTCCAACATCGTCCGGGAGCTCAAGGACAACGGCACGGTCGAGGTCACCCCGACCTCCGCCGGAGGGCGCCGGGCCCGCAGCGTCTCGCTGTCGGGGGACGCCGGGATCGTCGTCGGCGTCGACTTCGGCCACTCCCACCTGCGCGTGGCCGTCGGCAACCTGGCCCACCAGGTGCTCGCCGAGGAGTCCGAGCCCATCGACGTGGACGCCTCCGCCTCCCAGGGCTTCGACCGGGCCGAACGGCTGGTGGAGCGGCTGATCGAGGTGACCGGCTTCCGCCGCGAGAAGGTCATCGGGCTGGGCCTGGGCGTCCCCGGCCCGATCGACGTCGAGACCGGCGTGCTGGGCTCCAGCACCATCCTGCCGGGCTGGGCCGGGACCAACCCGCGCGAGGAGCTGTCCTCCCGGCTCGGCGTGGAGGTCCACGTCGACAACGACGCCAACCTCGGCGCGCTGGGCGAACTGGTGTGGGGCAGCGGGCGCGGCGCGCGGGACCTGGCGTACATCAAGGTCGCCAGCGGCGTCGGCGCGGGCCTGGTGATCGACGGCCAGATCTACCGGGGCCCCGGCGGCACCGCGGGCGAGATCGGCCACATCACGCTGGACGAGTCCGGCCCGGTGTGCCGGTGCGGCAACCGCGGCTGCCTGGAGACGTTCACCGCGGCCCGCTACGTCCTGCCGCTGCTGCACTCCAGCCACGGGCCCGACCTGACCATGCCCGAGATGGTCAGGCTCGCCCGTTCCGGCGACCTGGGCTGCCGCCGGGTGGTAGCCGACGTCGGGCGCCACGTGGGCAGCGGCGTCGCCAACCTGTGCAACCTGCTCAATCCCAGCCGGGTCGTGCTCGGCGGCGATCTGGCCGAGGCCGGCGAGCTGGTGCTCGGCCCGATCCGCGACTCGGTCTCCCGGTACGCCATCCCCAGCGCGGCCCGGCAGCTGACGGTGGTGCCCGGCGCGCTGGGCGGCCGCGCGGAGGTGCTGGGCGCGCTGGCGCTGGTGCTGAGCGAGATGGGCGACTCCACGCTGCTGGACGGCTCGCTGAACGGCTCGCTGAACGGTGCGCCGAACGGGGCGCCGAACGGGGCCGCCGGGCGCGTACCGGCCGTCGCCGCCTCCGCCGGGGCCTGACGGGCCCCGGCCGGGCGCGGGCCGGGCGCGCGGAAAACAAGCGAAGAGAGGAACGGGACGGACGGGGACCAAAGGGACCTCCGCGCTCGTGCCATGGCGGCGAGAGCGCTCTCGCCGCCACTCTGTGTTCACCTTGTTCACGCATGGCATCGTTGCGGTCTCGTTAAGAATTTACTTCTTGACGGCAGGTGTTACTGCGAGTTGACTTCCTGCCACCTCGGCCGCAGCGACGCGGCCTCGTCAGGGAGGTTTCTGTATGAACACGCAACTGCGCCGTGCCGCCGTGGCCGTGGCCGCGACCGCCATGGCCGTCTCGCTCGCCGCCTGCGGCAGCGCCAAGGAAGCCGGAGGCGGCGCCTCGGGCGGCGACGACAAGAAGAAGGACGGCCCGCTGACCATCGGCCTGCTGCTGCCGGAGGACCAGACGGCCCGCTACGAGAACTTCGACAAGCCCCTCATAGAGAAGAGAATCAAGGAGCTCTGCTCCGACTGCGAGATCAGCTACGTCAACGCCAAGGAGGACGCGTCGACGCAGCAGCAGCAGATGAACTCGATGATCACCAAGAAGGTGGACGCGATCATCCTGGACGCGGTGGACGCCAAGTCCATCGCCGGTTCCGTCAACAAGGCCGACCAGGCCGGCATCCCGGTCGTCGCCTACGACCGCCTCGCCGAGGGCCCGATCTCCGCCTACACCTCCTTCGACAACGAGCAGGTCGGCAAGGTCCAGGGCACCGCGCTGCTGGAGAAGCTCGGCGACAAGGCCGAGGACGGCCAGATCGTCATGATGAACGGGTCGCCGACCGACCCCAACGCGGCCATGTTCAAGAAGGGCGCCAAGTCCGTCCTGGACGGCAAGGTCAAGGTGGGCAAGTCCTACGACACCACCGGCTGGAAGCCCGAAGAGGCCAACAAGAACATGAGCGGCGCCATCGCCTCCCTGGGCAAGGACAACATCGTCGGCGTCTACTCCGCCAACGACGGCATGGCCGGCGGCATCATCACCGCCCTCAAGAGCGCCGGCGTCGACCCGCTGCCGCCGGTCACCGGCCAGGACGCCGAACTGGCGGGCGTCCAGCGCATCATCTCCGGCGACCAGTTCATGACGGTCTACAAGCCCTTCCAGCCCGAGGCCTACGCCGCCGCCGAGATGGCCGTCGCCCTGGCCCGCGGCGAGAAGCCGGAGACCGAGACCACCGTCGACAGCGCGACCACCAAGGACGTGCCCGCGACCCTGATCGAGCCGATCGCGGTGACCGTCGACAACCTCAAGGACACCGTCGTCAAGGACGGCCTCTACACGGTGGAGGAGATCTGCACGGCCAAGTACGCCGAGGCGTGCGAGAAGGCCGGTCTGAAGTAACGGTCCGGCACTCCGCCGGCCCACCGGTGCCCGCGCCCCCTTCCACCCCGCCGGGCGCGGGCACCGTGCGGTCCCCACCCCCCGTTTCCTCCTAGGAGTTGGTTCACGTGTCCGCTACGCCTGTACTGGCGTTGCGCGGAATCTCCAAGCGCTTCGGTGCCGTTCAGGCGCTCACCGACGTCGATCTGGAGGTCCACGCCGGCGAGGTCGTCGCCCTGGTGGGCGACAACGGCGCCGGAAAGTCCACCCTCGTGAAGACGATCGCCGGCGTCGGCCCCGCCGACGAGGGCGTCTTCGAGTGGCAGGGCCGGGCCGTCGAGGTCAACCGGCCGCACGACGCCCAGGAGCTGGGCATCGCGACCGTCTACCAGGACCTCGCGCTCTGCGACAACCTCGACGTGGTCGGCAACCTGTTCCTCGGGCGCGAGATCCTGCGCTCCGGCGTCCTCGACGAGATCGAGATGGAGCGCCGCGCCCGGGAGCTGCTCGACACCCTGTCGATCCGCATCCCCAGCGTCCGCATCCCCGTCGCCTCCCTCTCCGGCGGCCAGCGGCAGGTCGTCGCGATCGCCCGCTCGATGCTGGGCGAGCCGAAGCTCGTCATCCTCGACGAGCCCACCGCGGCCCTCGGCGTCGAGCAGACCGCCCAGGTCCTCGACCTGGTCGAGAGGCTGCGCGAACGCGGCCTGGCCGTCATCCTCATCAGCCACAACATGGCGGACGTCAAGGCGGTCGCCGACAAGGTGGCGGTGCTCCGGCTCGGCCGCAACAACGGCGTCTTCGACGTCGCGAACACATCCCAGGAAGAGATCATCTCCGCCATCACCGGCGCCACGGAGAACGCCGTGACCCGCCGCAAGGCGCGTACCGCGGGGAGCCGACCGTGAGTGAGACCAAGCTTTCCAAGAACTCCGGGAACTCCGGGAACCCCGAGGGCGCAGCCCCCGCTTCCGGCAACGGCGCGGCCGCCCAGGCCGCCACGCCCGCCGTCGACCCCCGGCTGCTCGTGCGCGAGGAGGGTCTGGCGGGCTACTGGACCGACTTCAAGCGGAAGATGCGCACCGGCGAGCTGGGCTCCGTCCCCGTCGTCGTCGGCCTGATCCTCATCTGGGCGATCTTCCAGTTCCAGGACTCGGCCTTCCTGTCCGCCGAGAACCTCTCCAACCTGTCGGTCTACATCGTCGGCACCGGCCTGATCTCCGTCGGCATCGTCTTCGTGCTGCTGCTGGGCGAGATCGACCTGTCGGTCGGCTCGGTCAGCGGCCTGGCCTCCGCCGTCTTCGCCGTACTCGCCGTCAACAACGGGATGAACGAGTGGCTGGCGGTCCTCCTGGCGCTGCTCACCGGCGCCGCGGTCGGAGCCTTCCACGGCTACTTCTTCGCCAAGATCGGCGTCCCCGCCTTCGTCGTCACCCTGGCGGGCCTGCTCGCCTGGAACGGCCTGATGCTGAAGGTGCTGGGCACCGACGGCACCATCAACCTGGACCGCGAGGGCCTGGTCGGCACCCTGTCCAACCACTACTTCACCGACATCGCCGTCGCCTACGGCACCGCGGCGGTCGCGGTCGGCGTCTTCTTCGCCGTCCAGTTCGCCGGCGCCCGGCGCCGCACCGCGGCCGGCATCCCCGCCCGCCCGCTCAGCGAGATCATCGTGCGCACCGCGGTGCTGGCACTGCTGGCCTTCGGTGCCGCCCACATGCTCAACCAGTACCGGGGCATGCCGCTGGCGCTGCTGATCTTCCTGGTCGTGCTGGTGGCGCTGGACTTCGTCCTCAAGCGCACCTCCTACGGCCGCAAGGTCTTCGCGCTCGGCGGCAACACCGAGGCGGCGCGCCGCGCCGGCATCAATGTCGAACTGGTGCGCATCTCGGTCTTCTCCATCGCGGGCACCATGGCCGCCTTCGGCGGACTGATGATCGCCTCCCGCATCCTGGCCGCCAACCAGGGCGCGGGCAGCGGCAACCTGCTGATGGAGGCCATCGCCGCGGCCGTCATCGGCGGCACCAGCCTCTTCGGCGGGCGCGGCTCGGTGTGGTCCGCGCTGCTGGGCATGCTGGTGATCGGCTCGATCGCCAACGGCATGGCCCTGCTGGGCATCGCCGCCGCCATCCAGTACATGATCACGGGCGCGGTGCTGCTGGCCGCGGTCGTCATCGACTCGGTCTCCCGGCGCACCCAGCGCTCGGCGGGCCGGAGCTGACCGCCCACCCGCCCC
>NZ_JAKMAY010000062.1:0-23831 GCF_022015835.1 Streptomyces sp. ICN903
CCCTGCCGCGCCTGCGGCACGCCCAACCCGCCGGGCCGCCGGTTCTGCCGACGCTGCGCGACAGCGCTGGACCCCGCCCCCGAGCCCGCTCCGCTGCCGTGGTGGCGGACCGTGTGGCCGCTGCGCCGCCGGGTGCGGGCGGGCTCGGGCCGGGTGGTGCGGTTCCTGGTGACCCTGGCCGCGGTGGCGGCTGTGTGCGCGGGCGCTCTCCTGCTGCTGCCCGCCGGGCGCACCCTTTTCGAGGACGCCCGGGACAAGATGGGCAAGCCCAGGCCCGTGACCCCGGCGGACATCGAGGCGAGCGCCGAGGTCCCCCGGCATCCGGCGACGAACACCACGGACGGGCTGAGCAACCGCTACTGGGGCGCGCCCGCACCGGGCGCCTCGGTGACCTACACCTTCCGCGAGCCGTTCCGGCTGGTCGATCTGATCATCATCAACGGTCCCTCCAAGTCCCCCGAGGACTACGCCCGCCAGGCACGCGCACTCCGTCTGGAACTGGAGGTGACGGAGCAGGACGGCACGAGGCACCGCGAGGAACTCACCCTCAGTGACAAACCGGGCCCGCAGACGTTCCCCGTCGGGATCAGCGACGCGAAGACGGTGCGTCTGGTCCTGCGCTCGGCCGTCGACCTGACCCCGGGCCGTCATCTGGCCCTGGCGGAGGTGGAGTTCTTCCGGAGGGGCTGACCCCGCGCCACCCGGCCGCGGCGTCGGCCTCCGCGGCCACGCCCCGTGTCGTCAGCCCTGTGAGCCCGCGCTGCCGCAGCACTCGGCGTACCGCCGTGAGCAGCGCCTGACGGGTCTGCTGTCTGCGTTGCGCGCGTACGCCGCCGGAGGGCGGGCGGAGTCGTCACCCGTGTCAGTGAGCGTGCTCGGTGACACGGGTGCCCCGCACCCGGCCGGGGCCGTGCCGATGCGCCCGAGGCGGCCGCCCGACTCGTGAACGCCCCTCCAGGGGCGAACACCGGCGAAACGGCCCTCGACACCGGGCCGGAGGACTCAGCGGTCGCCGAAGACGGGTCCCAGCGCCGCGAGCAGCCTGGTGGAAAGGTGTCGGGTGGCGGCTTCCGCGTCCGGGTGGTCCCGGAGGAAGCCGGTCCAGTCCACTTCGGCCGAGACTGCCCGGAACAGGTCGGGGCCCAGCGGCTCGCCCGGGGGGAGGGGCCACTCGTCCGCCTCCCGAAGGACCGTCTCCAGGAGTTCCAGCGGCATGGTGCAGCTCTCGGCGAGCAGGACCGCGTCGTACAGATCCTTGCCCTGCGGGTACATGTCGCAGCCGAGCCACATCAGTTTCCAGGCCAGCGAGAGCTCACGGCTCGCCGCGGCGATCCGCACGCCCGCGACTTCCGTCGGCAGGGCGGGCGTCGGCAACCGCTCGTTGAAGACGAAGTCGAGCTGCACCTGCCCGCCGGGAAGGCCCGGAGCCGTCCACGGAAGCACCAGGCGGTGGCCGGGCACCCGCTCGTAGGTCCAGATGTACTCCGAGACCGCGCCGGAGGCGGAGACCACCAGACCACCGCCCCTCTCCCGGGCCAGCCGTTCGGCGGCCTCGGCGATGCCGTCCAGCATGGCGCGGGTCCGCGGCTCCTCGATGCGCCAGGTGTCCGGGACGACGACGAAGTCGATGTCCCTGGGGGCACGTGCGGCCGGGCCGAACCAGGCGGACATCAGCATGCTGCCGCGCAGCACCAGTGAGTCCGCCCAGGGTGACGCGGCGACGGCCGCGAGCACGAGGTCCAGCGCCGTGCGGCGGGTCGTCTGCCAGCGGGCCCGCACCCCGGGGTCCGGGACCACGTCGTCGGTGGGCCGGTAGGCCTCGTCGAAGTGCTTCAGGGCCGGGTCGAAGACGCGGTGCCGGACGGCCGCTTCGCCGACGCCCGCCGTCAGGGTGTACGGCAGTTCCGTCCTGCGGTGGGCCCGGGCGGCAGTCGGCTCGTCACCGTCCGGCCCGTCGGGAATCGACGGCCTCCACGGCACGCTGCTCATACGGCTCCCTCCAGCCATCCTTCGTCCACCGACAGATCGCTGTCGGACAGCACGAACTCGCGCTCCTCCGACAGCACCTCGTACCCTGCCGCGGCGAGCGCGCGGACCAGTTCGTCGCAGGCCCGGCCCGCGGCGTCCGCCGGTCCGTGATGCCGCTGGGTCACGAAACGCTCCTGTCTCCCGCCGGGTCCCGGCAGGACGCGCCGGGCGTTCCACGAGACGTGCGCACCGTGCGGG
Source organism: Streptomyces sp. ICN903 (assembly GCF_022015835.1). Taxonomy (NCBI): domain Bacteria; kingdom Bacillati; phylum Actinomycetota; class Actinomycetes; order Kitasatosporales; family Streptomycetaceae; genus Streptomyces; species Streptomyces sp. ICN903. The sequence goes on from NZ_JAKMAY010000062.1 coordinate 2,227, forward strand.
ATCACCAGGGTCTCCAGGGCGGCCCGGTCATAGTCGGCCGGCAGGGCCAGCTTGAGATGGTGTTCGAAGTAGCCCCCGCCGGGGCCTGCCGGCTCCTGGCTCCACGGCACCGTCTCCACCTTGACCCGCACCGGCTCGAATCCGGCGTCCCGCAGCCCGGCGACGACGGACGGGTGGCTGGTCCGGTCCGGCAGGGTCAGCATCGGCTGGAAGGGCATCCGTCCCCGGGCCAGAACGATGTGAGTGACCTTCAGCCCACGGGTCGCCGCCCACGCATCCAGCGCGGCCGACTCCCTCTGCGTCCGGCACCGGACCGTCACATGCGTCTCGTACACCAGCGTGATTCTGGCAGACGGGGGGTGGGGCGTGTTCCGTGGGCGGGTACGCCGAAGCCGACGGGACCGTGCTCCGGTCCGGGATCGGTGTCCCTTGAGCGGGCGGCCCGGCGGGGGCCGACGGAGACGGAGCTGTCGCTGGTGGAGGAACCGGCGGTGACGCACGCCCGCCGGGGCGTGTCCATCGAGGCCGTGTACGTGGCCGGTAGCGGCGGTGGGGGGATGCGGCCGAGGGGGGAGCCTTCGGAGGAGCGGTGCGTCGTGGACCTTCAGGGGCCCTCGCCGGACCGGTCTTCGGAAGGGCGCTCGTCAAGGACCCGGAGGAGGGCCGAGGCGATGAGGGCGACGGCGCGGTCGCCGTCGTGTGCCAGTTGGCGCAGGATCTCCCGCGCGGTGGTGCCCGTGAGTTCGACCAGTGCCTGGGTGATGCGGATCCGGGTCGCGGAGTCCGCTGTGGGCGCGGCGAGTTCGCCGGCCAGAGCGGCCGTGATCCGGTCCGCGCACACGGGGTCCTGGGACAGCGTGCCCAGCGCCTCCGCGGCCTCCACGTCGTTGGCGCCCTCGACGACCATGCCGACGAGTACGGGCACGGCCGCGGGCACGCCGCGCCTGCCCAGAACCAGCGCGGCGTGTCCGCGCACCACCGTGTCCGGATCTCCGAGGGCGTCCGCGAGCACCGCGATGGCACCCGGAGCTTCGGGCATCTCGGCGATCGCCAGCACCGCGCGCCGCCGGATGTCGGCGTCCTCCGCGTGCGCGCCGGCGGTCAGCGCCGCCATGCCGTCGCCGTCCGACCTGGCGAGTGCCCAGCGCAGGGCGCCCGCGACGTGCGGGTCGGACTCGGCCAGGGCCGCCCCGGCCAGCAGCTCGGCGGACGCCGACGCGCCCTCCGGCCGGGTCAGGACGGCCTGCTGCCTGCGTGCGGCACTGGGCGAGTCGAGTTCCCGCATGAGCTCGACGATGCGCAGGACGTCCTGCCAGCCGGTGGGTTCCGACGCGTCGATCGCGCGGAGCCGCTCGAGCAGTTCCTGTTCCCGCACCAGGCGGTCCCGCGTCCACCGGATGAGGTCGCTGATCAGAGCGGAGGGGGTGAAGGCCGGGTCCTCCAGCGCGCGCCCGATCTGCTTGAGCGAGAGCCCGAGCGACCGCAGGCTCTCCACGTGGAAGATCCTGCGGACGTCCTCGGCCGAGTACTCGCGGTAGCCGCCGGCGGTGCGGCCCGTCGGCCGCACCAGCCCCAGGGCGTCGTAGTGCCGGAGCATCCGGGTGCTCACCCCGGAGTGACGGGCCACATCACCGATCAGCAATCCGCGGCCTCCACATCATCCTGCGGCCCCCGCGGTCCTGGCGGCCTCCGTCGGCTCGGTCGTCTGCGAGGCCCCGGTGTCCGCCGCCCCGGCGGCAGCGGCCGCTCGCTGCGGGCCGAGTGCGACCACGCGCTTGGCCTCCTCGACGGCCGCGTCGAAACCGGTCTCCGGATCCTGCCGGAGCAGTTCGGTGGCGCGGGCGTGCGCGGCCACCGCCGGGTCGGGGTGCTGGGCGGCCTCCTCGAGGGCGGGCTTGATGACGTCACCGAGGCCGATCAGGGCTCGGCTCAGGCTCAGCCGCACGTCGCGGTCGCCGCGGCCGAGCTGCGGAACCAGTTCGTCGGCCAGGTCCTTCTCCTCCCCCTCGGGGACGAGGACGACCGCGACGCGCCACGCGGTCCGTGCGACCTCGTCGTCCCGGTCACGCAGCATGTCGCGGGTGATCCAGGCCCATGTGCTCCTGTCGCCGATCTTGGAGAGCGTGTGCAGGGCCTGGCTGCGGGCCTGGGTGTGCTCGGAGTCCAGCTCCCGGCGGATCCGGGGCAGGGCGATCTCCGGCGAGAGGCGGGTCAGCGCCCAGGACAGCATGTCCCGTACGAAGAAGTCCGGCTCGACGGCGCACCGTTCGACAAGCGTCTCCAGGAACGCGGGGTCGGCGTTCGAGCCGGCCGTCAGGGCCGCCTGAAGCCGGACCGACGAGTCCCCGGCGCTCAGGGCATCGGCCACGCGGATGTCCTGCGGGGGTGTGTTGGTCGTGTCGATCGGGACCACCTCCTGGCCACCGAGTGAAGACCTTACCACCGTGTCAAGGTCAAGCACGTGACCGGCGAATCGGGAAACCCGCAGGTCAGGGGCGTCCGCCTGAGCGGACCGAAGTGGTGACCGTACCGGTCACAGGAGGCCGGGTGCACGGGCGCCCGGTACATGCCGGACGGGCCGGTGCCGCACCGGGCCCGGCAGACATCGGCGGCCCGCTCCCCCAGCCAGCGGGGCCCTGGGGCTGCCTGACCCTGCTGTCCTAAACCGCTCCGGGCCCGCAAGGCTCTTGTGTTCTGCTCCGCTGGTGCCCGACCGTTGGGTGTGCGTCGTGGCGCCTCGGCGGCTCACGGCCCTGGCGGGAGAGGGGACCCTTCTTGTCGAAGACTCGGGTACGGCTCAGTGGTGGTTCTGCCTGGCGGACGGATTTCAAACGCCGGACCACGGGCCGTCCGGTGCGCACGGCCATGGAGATCGCCACGATCCGTCGCACGCTGAACCACACCCTGACCGAACTCCAGCGTGCCATCGACAACCACGCGGTGGCGGAGGCCGCCGACCTGTACGACCTGGCCTGGCAGCAGGCGGCACAGGCGCCGCCGAGTGAAACCCGGCAGCAGCGCGCGCAGCTGAAATCCTGCAAGGAGATCCTCGACTCCCGTCGCTGGCAGAAGGAGGAACGGCGCCAGGCGGCACATACTTCCCCGCCCTCCTCTCCCGGCACACCGGGCCCGGGACAGTCCACGGCACCCCGCTCCCGGTCCCGTTCAGTGGTGAGGTCCACGCCACCGCGTCCGGCGGTGACCCGGTCTGCGGGGCCCCGCCCCGAACAGTCCGCGACGAGTGCGCCCACACGCCGCCCGGACGCGCAGGCCGCACCTTCGGCCGGTGGTTCCCGGCCGCCGCTCCACGGGACGGAGCCGGCTTTGCTGGAGGCTGGACGGCTGTGGGAGATCGCGACCGAGTTGCGGCCGCTGCTCGTGCAGACCGCCCGCGCCGGCGCCACCACCAGCTGGCCCGGGATCCGCAAGCGCCTGCCGGATCTGCCCCGCCTCCACCGCGACGACGAAAGCGTCCTGCTGTGGCTGGTCGACGAGGATCGTCAGGAGGGCGAACCTCTGCTCTCGGCGCTGGTGACGGTCGGTGACCGCCGGATGCACCCACGCTTCCCGGCGATCGCCGAACAGCTCGGCCTCTTCCCCGGCCGCACCGACGCCCAGCAGCGCACCACATGGAGCTACGAGGTCCTGAAAGCACACCAGCACTGGCGCCACCGGCGCTGACACCCGGCGGTACCGCATCGAGAACGAGTCCGGTCGGCCCTGACCCGGTGCCGTCGGCTTTCCTGGCGCCCCTTTCCCTTTCGTCCGGTTCTCCTTCCCGTCCGTTCCGTACCCTGGCGGCATGCGCGTACGCCCCACCTTGAGCTGGACACCCACCGGGGACCTGCCGCCGGGCACCACGGACCTGGCGCCGGTCGCCGATGCGCTGAGCGCCGGCGGCGTGCTGGTGCTCAGCGGGGCGGGCATCTCCACGGAGTCGGGGATCCCCGACTACCGGGGCGTGGACGGAAGCCTGAACAGGCACACCCCGATGACCTACCAGGACTTCACCACCAGTGCCCGGGCCCGGCGCCGGTACTGGGCGCGCAGTCATCTCGGCTGGCGCACCTTCGGCCGCGCCCGCCCCAACGCCGGGCACCGGGCCGTGGCCGCCCTCGGACGGCACGGGCTGCTCTCGGGTGTGATCACCCAGAACGTCGACGGTCTGCACCAGGCCGCCGGCAGCGAGGGCGTCGTGGAGCTCCACGGAAGCCTGGCCCGGGTCGTCTGCCTGTCCTGCGGCGCCCTCAGCCCGCGCCGTGAACTCGCCCGGCGGCTGGAGGAGGCCAACGCCGGCTTCGAACCGGTGGCCGCGGGGGTCAACCCGGACGGCGACGCCGACCTCACCGACGAGCAGGTCGGGGACTTCCGCGTGGTGCCCTGCGCGCTCTGCGGCGGCGTCCTCAAGCCGGATGTGGTGTTCTTCGGCGAAACCGTTCCGCCGCCGCGGGTCGAGCACTGCCGCGGGCTGGTCCGCGAGGCGTCCTCGCTGCTGGTCCTGGGGTCCTCGCTGACGGTGATGTCCGGGCTCCGGTTCGTCCGCCAGGCGGCCGGAGAGGGGAAGCCGGTGCTGATCGTCAACCGGGATCCGACCCGGGGCGACCGGCACGCCCTCACCCGGGTCGCGCTCCCGCTGGGAGCGGCCCTCACCACCGTGGCCGATCGCCTGGGCGTCCCCGTCGACGGCCGGGTACCGGCCGGGTGAGACGGTGACGGGCTGCGGGCGGTGACCGAGCGGCCGCCGTCGAAGGGGGCGCGGGGGCGGGACCTGTCTCAGGCCGGCTTGCGCCACACGGAGATGTGCTTCGCGGAGTCCTGGGTGAACGGCGTCCCGTCCCAGTCCGCGACACGCTGTTCCGGTTCGAGCCCGGCGATCCGCGCCATCAGGTCGAGTTCCGACGGCCAGGCGTACCGGTGCCGGGAGCTGCCGCGGCGGTAGCGGCCGTCGTCGCCGTCGCGGGTGAAGTGGTGCGAGACGAGGACCTGCTCGACCAGGTCGAAGGTGTCGAAGCCGAGGTGCCGCTCGGAGACGTCGAACGGCACCGCGACCTGGCCGGGCGGGAGGAACCGCAGCGGCGGCACTTCCAGCTCGATGACGAATCGGCCGCCGGGCCCCAGGTGGCGTGCGGCGTTGCGGAAGCACTCGACCTGCTCGTCCTGCGTGAGCAGGTTCGAGATCGTGTTGTAGACGAGGTAGACCAGGGCGAACTCGCCGGGGACGACGGTGGTGGCCATGTCCCCGATGACGACCGGAAGCTCGTCCTCGCCGATCTTGCGCCGCAGGACCGCCGCCATGTGCTCGGACAGTTCGATGCCCGCCACCGGCACGCCGCGTTCCCGGAGCGGGACACCCACCCGTCCGGTCCCGATGGCGAACTCCAGCGCCCGGCCGTCACCGGCGAGCCCGGCGAGGAAGGCGAGGGTGGGGCCGAGGACGGCGGCCGAGGACATCTCGGTCTCCTCGGCGTCGTAGCGTTCGGCGGTCGCGCGGGTCCACAGCTCACTGCTCGTCACGGACGACCACTGTGCCGGGCGCGAAAGGGCCCTGTCGACGCATTTACCCTCCGCCGGGCCCTGCACGGATTCAGTCCGGGCTCGGGGTGAGCACCACGAAGTCCGCGTTGGCCGGGTCGAGGCAGACGGCCATCCGGCCGACGCCCTCCGCGTCCTCCGGTCCCATCTGCACGCTTCCGCCGTTCCCGGTGACCGCGGCGACCGCGGCGTCGCAGTCGGTGACCTCGAAGACCGGATGCCAGTAGGGCCGGCCGTCCGCCAGGGCGAGGTCCTCGGTACGCAGTCCCATGACGCCGCCCTGCGCACGCTCCTCGGGCAGCCCGGCGGGCGTGATGACGGAGTACGTGCCCGCGCCGTCCGGCAGTTCCATGTCGCTGAACCGCCAGCCGAAAACCTCCCCGTAGAACTCCTTCGCCGCCGCGGTGTCGCTGGTGTACAGCTCGGTCCAGAGCAGTGATCCCGGCCGGCCCATCAGCTCGACGCCGGTGCTCTCCCCCGGTTGCCAGACGGCGAACTGGCCGCCCAGCTGATCGCTGTACTGCGCCATCCGGCCCCACTCCCCCAGGTCCGTCGGCGCCACGCGCACGGTGCCGCCCGCCCGCTCGACGGCCCGGGTCGTGGCGTCCGCGTCGACGACCCGGTAGTAGATCATCCACGCCGAGCGCGCTCCCTCCTCGGTCAGCCTGCCGAGCCCGGCCACGGTCTTGCCGTCCTTCCGGAGCATCCCGCCCTCGGCGCCCTCCCCCTCCTCCATGGGTTCGTAGTCCCAGCCGAACACCGCACCGTAGAAGGCCGCGGCGGCCCGGACGTCGGGGGCGCCCAGGTCGAGCATGCAAGGAGAGCCGGGGACGAAGTCGGTGGTGGTCACTGCGCTTCCCTTTCGCCGGTCCTGTACGACATCAGCGTGGCACCCGGCACCGACACCCGCCCGTCGGCCCGGTCGTTCGGGTACCGGTGGCGGTCGCGGTGGCGGCAGTACCGTGGCGGTCTGCCACCACCGCGGCTGCCGGGCACCCGTCGCGAGGGGCGCCGGTGCCGCCGGTCACCCCGGGGCGGCTCGACGCCCCGAGACCCGTCACTTCCGCCAGAACAGGTGGTGTGTCACACCGCTCGGGCTGGGAACGGCCTCCAGGTGGAACCGGTCGAGCAGTTCGTCGGGGGACTCCCAGAGCCGCAGACCGGACCCGAACCTCACCGGTGAGACCGCGACGTGCATGGTGTCGACGAGGTCGGCGTCGAGGAACTGCCGGATGGTGGTGACCCCGCCGCCGAGCCGGACGTCCCCGCCCCGCGCCGCCTCCCGCGCCTGTTCGAGGACCGCGGCCGGAGAGCCGTCGACGAAGTGGAACGTGGTGTCGGAGAGCGTGAACGAGGGCCGCTCGTGGTGTGTCATGACGAACACCGGGGTGTGGAACGGGGGCTCCTCGCCCCACCAGCCGCGCCACTGATGGTCCTGCCAGGGCCCGCGCTGGGGGCCGAACTTGTTGCGGCCCATGATCTCGGCGCCGATGTTGTGGGCGTAGTCCCGCGTGAAGTAGTCGTCCAGGCCCCGGCTTCCTCCGGGATCGGTGCGCCCGGGCCAGCTCGCCGTGGCACCGGCCCAGGCGAACAGCCTCTCGGCGCCGGCGAGCCCGAACGGATTCTCGAAACTCTGGTCCTCTCCGGCGGCGACGCCGTCGCTGGAGACGTTGAAGTTCTGGACCCTCAGCAGTTGGGTCATGTGTCCCTCCCGTGTTGTCGGACGGTGGTGTGACTCTCCGGGCCGGAGGAACTCATCGCCGCCCCCGTCGTCGCCGCGTCGGCGGTCCCGGAAACGAGCGGCCGCCCCGGTTCCGGTGGAGTCGGGTGACGGCTGCGGGGGCGAGTGAGGGCACCAGGAAAACACGACATGAGATGTCGGGTTTCGGGTCGATCATGGCCTCACCGGCCGGCGTCGACGGTGGACGCGGCCGGAGTCCCACCGGCAGACAAGGATTCCCATGCGCGAAACACCGGAGGAGCTCGCGGAGCTCCAGGCCCTTCTCGACTCCTCGCTCTCCCGCTCCACCCCGCACCTCCGCTCGATCATCAACGCCGAGCGCACACTGCCCGCGAAGCGGCTCGCCCAGGTCCTCACCGGCATGTGCACCCTCTCGCTGGCCACCGTGACGGCGAGGTGCGAGCCGCGCATCAGCGGCGCGGACGGGCACTTCCTGCACGGGAAGTGGCACTTCGGCACGGCACGCGGCGCCGCCAAGGCCCGCCACCTCGCCGTGCGGCCCGCCGTCAGCGCCGCGCACATGCGGGGCGAGGACCTGGGGGTGTTCACCCACGGCACGGTGGAGGTCCTCAACCCCCACGGCGGCGAACCGGCCGCGGACTGGCCGGACCTGCTCGCGTACTTCAAGGACTTCTACGGCGGGGACGCCTTCGACTGGGACGAGGAGGTGGTCTACTACCGGCTCCATCCGCACTGGATGACCGTCTACGCGCCCGACGACTCCAAGCTCGCCCCGGCGGTTCCGTCCTGACCGGGGGGACGGGCCGCGCCCGGCCCCGGGGGGGATGAGAGGTCCCGTACCGAGGGTGGAGCGGGCGCCCCGTATCGCGGGAGCCCGCTCCACCGTCCCGGTCAGGCCGACGCCCGGGCGGCCGGGCCCGTCCGGGCCGCCTCCCCTGCTACACGGCGGCGGCGGACCGGCAGGCCGAGGGTCGGGTTGGCGACGGCCCAGGCCGCGCCCTTGCAGACCACCTCCTTGTAGACGGCGGCGAGCCGGCCGGTCAGGGCCGCGCCGGTGGCCCGGTCGTCGGCGGTGACGTACTGGATCAGGCCTTCCCTGCGGCCCAGCGAGACGCACTGGTTGAAGTAGCGGATCGGGATCCTCGGGAGCTTCCCGCCGGTCAGGCGCGCGGCGACGGCGTCGGCGGCCTGCCACGCGGTGGGGGTGCCCGAGGCGCACGACATCCGCAGCGGCTTCTCCCCGGGGCCCGTCGCCATGGCGGCGTCGCCGACGGCGTACACATCGGGGTGCGAGACCGAGCGCATGGTCGCGTCGACCACGATCTGGCCCGTGCCGGTGGTCTCCAGAGTGGTGGCCCGTGCGATGGGGTGCACCGCGAAGCCGGTGGCCCACACGGTGACCGCGGCCGGGATGGCCTCGCCGCCGGCGGTGGTGACGCGGTCGGCCTCGACCCCGGTGACGGCCGTGTGCTCGTGCACGGTGATGCCGAGCCCGCCGAAGACCTTCCGCAGGTGGCCGCGCCCCTTGTCCGAGAGGTGGTCGCCGAGGCCGCCGCGGACGGCGAGGGCGACCTCGAGGTCCGGACGGGCCTCGGCGATCTCGGTCGCGGCCTCCAGACCGGTGAGGCCGCCGCCTACGACGACCACGGGCTGCCCGGCGGCCAGGCCGGCCAGGCGCTCGCGCAGCCGGAGCGCCCCGGCCCGGCTCGCGACCTCGTGGGCGTGCTCGGCGGCGCCGGGGACGCCCTGGTCGTTCCAGCCGCTGCCGAGGGCGTACACCAGGGTGTCGTACTCCAGCTCCCGGGCGTCCGCGCCGGTGCCGGCGACGGTCACGGTCCTGCGGTCGGCGTCGATGCCGGTGACCTCGGCGGTCGTCAGCTCGACGCCGGTGCCCGCGAACATCTCGACAAGCGGCCGGTACCTGAGGTCCTGGCCGACCGCGAGCTGGTGCAGCCGGACGCGTTCGACGAAGTCGGGGTCGGCGTTGACGAGGGTGATGGCGACGTCGTCACGGTGCAGCCGCCTGGCGAGGCGGCCGGCCGCGGCGGCTCCGGTGTATCCGGCTCCGAGGACGATGATGCGGTGCTTCATTTCCCTGGCTCCTGTCTGCGCGGTTCCGTCTCCTGCGCGGTTTCGCCCCCTGAACCGGGGAGCGAGCCGTTTCCTGACAGGAAAAGGGAGTGAGACAGGTCACATCCGGGCCGAAGGCCCCCGGCTCCGGCGCCGGGGGCCTCGCTCCGCGGTCAGAAGACGCGGAACAGGGGCTCTCCGTGATCGGCGGCCGCCCACATCTCGGTCGCGCGCCCGAGCTTGTCGGGGTTGGCCTGGCTGTGGATCGCGGTGATGCCCTCGGCGGTGACCTCCAGGCACACGACGCCGACGACCCGGCCGTCCACGACCGCCACGACGGCGGGCCCGCCGTTGGCGGTCGTGACGTGGAGTCCGGGTGAGCCGCCGACCAGGGCGCGCTTGGCCCGTGCGGGCTTGAACAGCCCCCGCATGAACTTCGCGACCGCGAGAGCGCCCTCGACCGGCCTGGGGCGGGCCGGGACCTTCCCGCCGCCGTCGCCGACCGAGAAGGCGTCGGCGGTGAGCAGCCGCACCAGCGGCTCGGTCCTCCCGTCGGCGGCGGCCGCCAGGAACTCCTCGACGATCCGCCGGGCGGCGGCCTCGTCGACCTCGGTGCGGGTCCTGCCGTCCGCGATGTGCTTCCTGGCGCGGTGGAGGATCTGCTGGCTGGCGGCCTCGGTGACGCCGAGGATCCCGGCGATCTCCCGGTGCGGGTAGTCGAAGGCCTCCCGCAGCACGTACACGGCCCGCTCGTGGGGGGACAGCCGCTCCATGAGGGCGAGGACCGCGTACGAGACCGACTCGCGCTGCTCGGCGGTGTCGGCCGGGCCGAGCATCGGATCCCCCTCGAGCAGCGGCTCGGGAAGCCACTGGCCCACGTAGGTCTCGCGCCGCGCGCGGGCCGAGGTGAGCTGGTTGAGGCACAGGTTGGTGAGCACCTTCGTCAGCCAGGCCTCGGGGACCTCGATGCGCCCGACGTCGGCGGCCTGCCAGCGCAGAAAGGTCTCCTGCACGGCGTCCTCGGCCTCGCTCGCGGAGCCGAGGAGACGGTAGGCGATGGCCTCCAGGCGGGGCCTGGCGGCCTCGAAGCGGTCCACGTCCTTAACGGTCAGCGGCATGGCCCGGATCCTAGTGCCGCGCCGGGCCGGGCCTCCCTGACAGCGCGGCGCAGACCGTGCTGACCGGGCGCTTCGCCGACGCGTCGGCGGGCCGGCCGAAAGCCGCGGTGCGGGCCTTCGTGGGCCCCGGCCGGATCCTCCCCTCAGGCCGGGCCGCACGGCGTACGGCTTCCGGGACGTGCCGCGCCCCCGGGTGTGTCCGCTCGGACACACCCGGGGGCGCGGCACCGGTCACGGCCTTCAGAGACCCTGCCAGTGCGGCTTGGCCTCGTAGGTGGCGCGGAAGTAGTCCGCGAGCTTCAGCCCGGACGCGGCCGCCTCGTCCACCACGACCGTGGCGTGGGGGTGCATCTGCAGCGCGGAGGCCGGGACCATCGCGGACAGCGGCCCCTCGACGGTCTGCGCGACGGCCTCCGCCTTGGCCTCGCCGGTGGCCAGCAGCACCAGATGGCGGGCTTCCAGGATGGTGCCGATGCCCTGGGTGATGACGTGGTGCGGCACCTGGTCGATGTCGCCGCCGAAGAAGCGGGCGTTGTCGGCGCGGGTCTGCCGGGTGAGCGTCTTGATGCGGGTGCGGGAGGCCAGTGAGGAGCACGGCTCGTTGAAGCCTATGTGCCCGTCGGTGCCGATGCCGAGCAGTTGCAGGTCCACACCGCCGGCCCCGGCCAGCTCCCTCTCGTACCTCGCGCAGGCCGCCGGGACGTCCTCGGCGGAGCCGTCCGGCCCCATGAAGGACGCCTCGTCCAGCCCGAGCGGCTCCACCACCTCGCGCAGCACCACCGAGCGGTAGGACTCGGGATGCCCGGAGGGCAGGCCGACGTACTCGTCGAGCTGGCAGATCCGGGCACGCGAGACGTCCACATCGCCCGCGGCGGCCTTGGCGGCCAGTGCCCGGTAGACGGGCAGCGGTGTCGAGCCCGTGGCCACACCGAGCAGCGCGTCGGGCTTGCGCCGCAGGAGGCCGGCCATGGCCTCGGCGATGATCTCCCCGCCTGCGTCGGCGTCCGGAACGATGACAACTTCCACGCTGGGCCTGCCGATCCAAGAGTGAACACCAGTGGTATAGACCACAATAGCAGGGAGGCGGCTCCGCACCGCACCCCGCCGCTCCCGTGGAACCGGGTGGCGGACGCACGACATCGCCGCCCGCGACGGGCAGACCGCCGTCGCCGGCGGAACCTTCCGTGCCCTCTGCCGGACACGGCGGTCCGAAGGCGCGGACGCGGCCCGGCCGCCATGCGTAGGGTGGGCGTCGCGGAATCGAGACCGGCGGCCGGTGCCGGGCGCCCGGAAGGAGGCGGTGTGGAGCACCCCGACATGTCGCACGGTGCGCGTCTGGCCGCCCACGGCGCCGTCTCCACGGCCCTGGCCCGGCTCGGCGACCGCGAACTGCACCGACTGGTGAACACGGCCGCGCCGCTCGGCTCCGGCATCGGCGGAGAGTCGTCCCTGCTGGAGGTCTCCGGAGTCCCGGTCTTCGTCAAACGGGTACCCCTCACCGATCTGGAGAGGGAGCCCGCGCACATCCGCTCCACGGCGAACCTGTTCGAACTGCCCGTCTTCTGCCAGTACGGCATCGGCGCCATCGGCGGGCCGGGCTTCGGGGCCTGGCGGGAACTCGCCGTGCACGCCATGACGACCGACTGGGTGCTCTCCGGGGAACACGAGGGGTTCCCCCTGATGTACCACTGGAGGGTGCTGCCGGACCCGACCCCGCTGCCCGGGGAACTGGCCGACGTGGAGCGGGCCGTGGCCTACTGGGGCGGCCGGCCGCAGGTGCGCCGCCGGATCGAGGCCCTCCGGGAGTCCTCGGCGAGCGTCGTGGTGTTCCTGGAGTACATCCCGCGGAACCTGCACCAGTGGCTGGGCGAGCGGGTGGCCGCCGGAGACGAGGCCGCGAACCGGGCCTGCGCCATGGTCGAGAGGGAGCTGGCGGACGGCACCTCCTTCATGGCCGGCCGCGGGCTCCTCCACTTCGACGCGCATTTCGAGAACATCCTCACCGACGGCCGGCGCCTCTACTTCGCGGACTACGGCCTCGCGCTCTCCTCCCGGTTCGAACTGTCGCGGGAAGAGGCCGACTTCTTCGGACGGCATCGGACCTACGACCGCTGCTACACCGTCACCTACCTGGTGAACTGGCTGGTCACCGCTTTGTACGGATACCGCATCGAGGACCGGGAGGGCCGCCGGGCGCTGGTGCGCGCCTACGCCGGGGGCAGGCGCCCCACGGGGATCCCGGAGGAGGCCGCGGCGATCATCGCCCGGCACGCGCCGGTCGCCGCCGTGATGTCGGACTTCAACCACGAGTTCCGGTACGGCAGCAGGCAGACCCAGTACCCGCTGGAGGAGATCCGGCGGATCGGCGGGACGGGCGTCCCGTCCACCGGCCCACAGCACACCCCGGGCGGCGGTCGGCGGTAATCGGGATGCGCCGGAGCCCGGCGGAGGTCTAGAGTCGCGGGCATGTCCTCCTTCCTTCAGATCTACGGCTGACACGGCCGGGGCAGTGCCCCGCCTCCCCGCCCGCACGCCCGTGCGCGCACCGGTGTCCGGAACTCCTGGACGGACCGGCGCGCGGGCCTGCGGTGTCCTGTCAGCCGTGGACCCGAAGTGAGTGATCATCCATGTCCCGTCGCCGTGCCCACATCGCGATGGTCGGCATCCCCGCCGTCAGCCACGTCCTGCCCAGCCTCGCGGTCATCGGCGAGCTGGTGGCCCGCGGTCACCGCGTGACCTACGCCAACGATCCGGCGGTGGCCGACCTGATCGCGCCCACCGGCGCCGAACTCATCCCCTGCGCCTCCGGGCTGCCGGTCGCCGACAACGACTGGCCCGACGACCCCATCGCCGCGATGGGCCTCTTCCTCGACGACGCCGTACGGACGCTGCCCCGGTTGCGCTCCGTCTACGACCGCGACCCGGCGGACCTGTACCTGTACGACATCGGCGCCTACGCCGCGCGCGCCCTCGCCGAATCGCAGGGCCGTCCCCTCATGCAGCTCTCCCCGACGTTCGTGGCCTGGGAGGGCTACGACCAGGAGGTCGCGGCACACCTGTGGCGGCTGCCGGGCGCCGACGCCTACCGGGCCCGGTTCGCGCGGTGGCTCGCCGACTGCGGGGCGTCCACCACCGACGTGGACGCCTTCCCCGGCCGTCCCGCGCACACCCTGGCGCTGATCCCGCGCGCGATGCAGCCGCACGCCGACAGGGTCGACACCGGCACGGTGACCTTCGTCGGGCCCTGTTTCGAGATGTCCGCGGACACGGAGGGCTGGGCCCGTCCCGCGGACGCGGAGAAGGTGCTGCTGGTCTCCCTGGGCTCGGCGTACACCCGCAGGCCGGAGTTCTACCGCCGGTGCGTCGCCGCCTTCGGCGGCCTGCCCGGCTGGCATGTCGTCCTCCAGATCGGCAGGTACACCGACCCGCGGGAGCTCGGCGCCGTCCCGCCCAACATCGAGGTGCGCTCCTGGGTACCGCAGCGGGCGGTCCTGGAGCAGGCGGACGCCTTCGTCACCCACGCCGGCATGGGCGGCTGCAACGAGGGGCTGCTGGCGGGTGTCCCGATGATCGCCGTGCCGCAGGCCGCCGACCAGTTCATGAACGCCGACCGGCTCGTGGAACTGGGCGTGGCCCGCCGCGTCGACACCGCGGAGGCGACCGCCGATGCCTTGCGGGCTGCTTTGGAGGAGCTGGTCGCCGACGCGGGTGTCGCCCACCGCTCGGCGCTGCTGAGCGCCGCCGCACGGGCCGAGGGCGGCACCCGGCGCGCCGTCGGCCTCATCGAGGAAATGCTGGTCTGACCCGGGCGTACTCCGGCAGGGGTGGCGGCGTGGAACCTCACCGTCCGTCACCCCTGCCGCTCCGCCCGCGCCCGGCCGGACCCGCTCGTCGGCACCGCTGTCAGCGGCCTGCCCTACAGTTCCCGTCACTTGATCACTGCGGGTGCGGGGAGGCACGTATGGGGTGGGTGTCGGCCGGCGGCTACGAAGTCGCCCTCGACGACGGAAAGGTGGTGTGCCGCAACGCGGCCGGGCGGCGGCTGAAGTCCGTACCGTCGAAGATCACCGACGATCCGGCGGTGGTGGGACTGCGTCAGCTCGCCGAGTGGCTGGAGCGGCACGAGCGGCAGTGCCTGGCCGATGTGGAGCGCTGGATGGTGCGCTCGCTGCCGGTGCCGTTCGCGGTCCTGGCGCGGGTGTGGCCGGACCCGGCCTGGCAGGCCGCTCTGCGCGACATGGTGGTCACCGGGGCGGACGGGGAGGTGGCCGGGTTCCTGCGGGACGCCGATCCCGGGCGCGGCCTCGGTGTGGTCGACCTCGACGGCGACACCGTCCGCCTCACCCCCGACCTGGTCCGCCTGCCGCATCCGGTGCTGCTGGAGGAGCTGGAGGAACTGCGCGAGTTCGCCGTCGAGCTGGGCGTCGAGCAGCGCGCCCAACAGCTCTTCCGGGAGGTGTGGCGCCGGCCCGTGACGCTGGACGCCGAGACGACCTGCGTCGAGGACTACGCGGGCGGCGTCTTCAAGGAGCTGAGGTTCCTGCACGGGCGGGCCGCCCAGCTGGGCTACCGCGTGCGCGGCGGCCACGCGGTGTGCTCCGTGCTGGAGGACGGCCGCGGTGTCGAGGCCCGGGTGTGGGTCGGCGACTACGACGGCTACTCGGAGGCGGAGACCGGCCCGCTGGTCTTCACCGACCCGGCCGGCCGGGTGCTGAAGCCGGCTCAGGTCGGGCCGGTGACCTGGTCGGAGGGCATGCGCATGGCGGCCGCGCTGTACGCCGGACGCGACATCGAGGACGAGGAGCGTGCGGCATGACGACATACGACGACCACGACGACAGCGCATACGGCGGCACCACGTACGACGAGGCCGCCTGCGCCGCGCTGCTGGAGGCCGGCGCCGTGCTGCCCCCGGGCACCACGGACCGGGAGGACGCGGACGTCCTCACCGTCCGCGCCTACACCCACCCCGCGCTGGACGAGCGCAGGATCGTGAGGCTGGTGCCGGGCACGCTCGGCGAGGCCGAGGACCTCGCCCTGGACTTCCTCGGGCTGGCCCGGGAACCGGTGGTCCACGAGGTCGGGCAGGTGCGCCGGGAGACCCTGGGCTTCCCCGCGTGGGCACTGGTCAACGACCCGGCCAACGGCCACCACGCGCTGGCGCTGGTCAGGGACGTCGAGCGGCTCGCCCGGCAGGCCAAGTCCCGTCCCGGCGCGGCGAAGGAGGGCTTCGAGGAGCTCGGCGAGCGGCTCGGCCGGGCCGTGCCGCACTTCCTGCCCACCTTCTACGAGCAGGCCGCCCGCGTCTTCCTCCGGCACGAGAACACCACCTACGCGGCGGCCTTCTTCGGCAAGGCCCGCGAGGCGGAGCGGGTGCACGCGCTGCCCGTGGACGAGGAGCGGCAGCGGGCGGTCTTCCTGGAGTTCGCCTTCGCCGGCGCGCTGACGGTCAAGGCGCTCAAGGAGCATGTGAAGGCCCTCTCGGCGCGGCTCGCCCCGGCCGAGGCGTGGGCGCAGTTCCGGCAGCTGACCGTGGAGCGCTGCGCGGCGGGCATGCCGCCGTACGCCTCCCTGCCGCAGGACACGCGCGCTCTGATCCGGGCGGCGGGGCTGGACCGGGTCGCAGAGGAGTGCGCCCTGGTGGAGGATCTGCTCGCGTCGCCCGCGGCGGTGCGGGCCCCGGCCTCCTTCTGGAACGCCTACCGGTCCACGCTGGCCGCCCTGGCCGGGCAGCGGCCCTCCGTACGGCTCCGACTGCTGGAGATCATGCCGGCCGGACTGGGCCGCTCCACCGAGGACGACGAGTTCTGGCTGGCCCTGCTCGCCGAGACCGGTGCCGACCGGCTGCTGACGGGCGAGGCCGGGGCAAACGGAGCGGAGACCGGGGCGGACGGGGTCGACGCGGCGGACTGGCTCAGCCGCTGGGCGCTGCACCGCAAGCACGGCTCGTCCGTCAGCGGCCGTTCACCGGCCACCCTCGCCCTCGTGGAACGCATGGCGCCGCGCCTGCGCGCCCGGGGCCGCCCCGTGGACCTCTTCACGGGCCGCTGGAACGCCGCCGCCGACCTCGACCTGCTGGACCTGTGCGTGGCGCAGGGCATACCGCTGACGCTGCCGGAGACCGGCAAGGGCGTCCTCCTCCCGCTCGACCGGTGGCTGCGGGAGACCCGGCCCGGGCGGCGGGACCTGACGGCCGTCGCGGCCGACCCGCGCTGCCGGCGCCTGCTGTACCACTCCGTGGGGAGTCTGAGCGGCCGCCACCTCGGCACCGGGCTGCTGGACGAGGTGGCCGGGCACCCCGTACTCGCCGACGTACTGCGCGAGTGGCTGGACGACGCGGCCGGGGAACTGGCCGCCGCGGCCGGTCTGCCCGCCGCGCGTGCGGCGCTGAGCCGGCTGCGCCCGTTCCACGCGGTCGCCGCCCGTGTCAGCCCGCGGGCCGTCGCCGGGGCCGCCGCGTTCGACGCCGCACCGCTGCTGGGCCGCACCCTGCGCGCGGGCATCCTGGACGAACTGGGCTGGCCTGCCCTGGAAGAGGCGTTGCGGCGTCTGGACGAGCGGACCCGGCACGACCGCGACGACACGCTCACCGTCCACGAGGCCTGGCCGGCCCTGATCCTCTCCCGTAGGCACAAGGCGATCGTCGTGGGCCCCGAGGACATCCTGCTGGAGCACGATCTGCGGCTGCCGGTGGAGCCGGACCGCTGGAACCGCCCGTCGTTCCGCTACACCGACGGCGAGCTGCTGGTGATGTGGCGGCAGGACGGCAGACAGCACGGCTACTGGTCGGCCCGCCCCACCGAGGTGTTCCCGCTCGGCGGCGAGAAGCTCCCGCACTGGTACGGCGGCGACACGGGCGAGGCCTCCATCCCCCTGCCGGGCGGTGGCCGCGCCACCGGCGGGCGTGCCCTGCACGCCGGGGACACGCTCCTGCCCCCCGGCCGCCCCGTACTGGGGGACGGCACCTCCTACTGGCGCCGGGGACGGCAGGGACCGCAGCAGGTGTGGCTCGAGTACGACCCGGCCACCGGCACCCACGGGCGTGCCTCGCTGCCCGCGTTCCTGCGGTCCGGCATCCGCGAGGGCGCCACCCTGCTCCAGCAGCACTGCGCGGTGCTGCCCCTCCAGCCCGGCCTGGAGCACAGCCCGCTGGGCACGGACGGCACGGTCCTGGGCCGCTGGGTGCGCACCGAGGGCGAGGGCGACCAGGCCCGCACCACCGCCGGTACGCCGGACGGCCGGACCGTCACCCTGCCGACGGCGGGCGGCCGGGGGCCGGGCGTCCCGATCGGCGCGCTGCGGCTGCCCGGCGGCGCCGAGCCCGTCCTCGTCGCCCAGCACCGTCACATGGCCCTGTACGCCGGCGGTGACGGCGGTGGTGTGTGGGAGTCGGGCCGGGTGACGCCGCTGGAGCGGGGCGGCGAGTTCGCCGCCGGTACCAGGCTCGTTCCGCCGGCCGACTTCTGGCACGCGCTGCGGCCACGCGACGAGGGATCCTCGGCCGTCCTGCGGGCGCTGAGCGACGAGCAGGCGGCCGAGTTGCTGCGTGCCGGGGCCCGGGCTCTGGCGGAGCGGGATGCGGAGATCAAGGCGGCGTTCAGGGCGGCGGCCGTACCGGCGAAGGCGGCCGGTGGCCGGCGGGCCGGGCCGCGGAGCACCGCGGGGGCCGGTGCGGGCGAACCCGCCGGTCCGACCTCCGACGAGGTGCTGCGGAAGGCCGTCTCGCGCATTCTGCCCTCCCTCACCGAACCCCGTCTGCTCGCCGGCGTCGCCGGCCACGTACACGCGGTACTGCGCCTGGCGGGGGCCGTCGCCGCCTTCGTGTCGTCCCCGATGGAGCCGCCCAGGGCGCAGCGCAGACGCGCCGAGGGCATGTTCGCCGACTACAGCCCCGAGGACGGCGACGACCGGACGCTGAACGAGGCGGTCGCGGGTCTCGCCGGGATGTACGGCTGGTGGGGCGGCGGGCAGCGCTGGAGCGCGCTGCGCCAGATCCGCGCCGTGAACCACGTGCTGTCCGGTGAGCCCGCCGACGGCAAGCCCCTGCCCGAGTCCGCCCGGCTCGCCGGGGCCGCCGACGGGTGGCGCAGCGAGGAGTTCACCGTCCCGGGCATCGGCGTCGTGTGGCTGCCCGTGCTGGACGTGCTGCGTCCGCTCGCCTACCGTGCCGCCTCCCCGGTCCTGCCCGAGGCGCACCGCCGGGCGCTGCTGCTGCTGTTCGATGCGGTCGCGCAGGGGCCGCTGGCCGCGTCCGGGGCCGCGCTGCGCGAGATCGTGCTGAGCGAACCGCACGACGGGCGGGAGCGCACCGGCCAGGTGCTGCGCCGGGAGGGCCGCACCGTCGTCGTCCTCGGCTGCCAGAACGTCGATCTCCGAAACGAGCGTGTCAACTGGCTGGCGCTGGACCACGACCCGGCCGGTTCGTTCGGCGCGGTCGCGCACTTCACGCTGTTGAGGGAGAGCGCGCACCCACCGGTGTTCCCCTCGGAGGCGATGGCCGCGGTGACCGGGCTGATCCGGGACAAGGGCCCAGCACCCTGGCAGCCGGAGGCGCCCACCGCCCTGGCCACCGCGACACGGGGCGGCCTGGGGCCCGTGCAGGCGGCCCTGCTGCTCGCCGGAAGGCCGTCGCGGCTCACCGACGAGGCGGCCGCCGTCACCGCCCTGAAGCCGCGGCAGAAGAAGCTCGGCGACACGCTGCTGGACTCGCTGGAGCCCGGCGACCTGACGGCGCTCGTCGGCGCGCTGCTGCCGAAGGACCCCGGCGACCTGTGGACGGCCGGGCCGGACACGGAGGCGGCGGGCCGGGTGTGGGCCGAGCGCCTGGCCGGTTTCGTCCGCCTGCCCGAGGACCTGGCCGGTGAGCTCTCCCAGGCGGGCCTGCCCGCCGATTCCGCCGAGGCGGTGCTCAACCCGCACCGCACCCCCTGGATCAGCCGCACCACCGTCCAGCGGCTCGATGGGGACGGCGATCTGGTGGCGGAGGACCCCGCGGCGCTGCCCGGACGGTACGACCTGGCACAAGCCGTGACCGCCCTGGCCGGCCTCGCCTACCACCTGCCGTACGGACACCCCCTGCGCTCCGCCCTGCCGGAGGGGCTGGCCGCGCTGCGCCGCCGCGTCGCGGACCCGGGCCTGCTGCTCGACCTGGACCTGTCGTGGACGCAGAAGGGCTCGCCGTCCGCCGCCGAGCTGCGCAGGGCGTACGGGCTGCCCGCCACCGGCGGTGCCGGCGCGCACGGTCTGACGGAGGTGGGCGGGGCACTGGTGCTGCGTCCCTGGTACGGCGACCAGGAGGCCGTCCTGGTCCGCCCCAGCGCCCTCACCGGCGCGGACGACCCGGTGTTCGGCCTGCTCGAGGGGATCGTCGGACCGGATCGCGGCGAGGGCATGCGGGCGCTGCGGACGGTCCTGGACGACGGACTCGCCCGCGCCCTCGCGGCCGGATCCGGCCCCGGGGAGCCCACCGGGTACGCCCAGGATCCGGCCGCCACCGTGCCCGGACTGGTCACCGAGGCCGCCGAGACCCACGGCCTGGGCCGGGACGCGGCGGCGCTCTACCTGCAACTACTGGCCCTGCCCGATCCGACGGACCGCAACATCGCCCGCTGGACGGGTTGGAAGCCGGCCCGTACGAAGAAGGCCCGCGCCGAACTGGCGGCCACCGGCCTGGTCGTCGAGGCGAAGCGGGCACGCGCCGGGCGCACCCTCTTCCTGCCGTGCGGCTGGCTCGACCTGAAGTCGTCCGCGCTGCCGGTGGAGATCTGGAAGCAGGGCCTGTACCCGGTCCCCGACCGCTCCCGCGCGGTGCCCCTGGTGCCGGTGCCCGAGCTGTTCGAGCGCGCGTGGGACCGCGTCCGCGCCGGTGGTGCCCCGGCCTACGAGGAACTCACCACCCGCGCCACCCGTGCCGGCCGCAAGGGCCGCCGATGACCACCGCCCGTCTCCACCCGGAAGAAGCAACGCCCATGACCACCCCCCTCGCTTCCGCGCCGGCCCGCCAGATAGTCCCGCCCGAGGAGCGGTACGCGACCGAGCTGGCCTTCCTCGCCGCGTACGACGGCGGACCGCGCCCGCCCGCCTGGCGGCTCACCCCGCGCGCGGTCGTCACGTTCGTCATGGGCAGCGGGGGCGCCGCCCTGAAGCTGCCCGACGGCGCCGGGGCCCCCGAGGGGGTGCCGCGCCGCCTGGTGGTCGAGGGCAAGTTCGTCGGCGACCGTGCCCTGGTCGAGCGGTGCGTGGTGACCCTCGCCGGGGAACGCGGCCTGCTGCTCGTCGGCGAGCCCGGCACCGCCAAGTCGATGCTGTCGGAGCTGCTGGCCGCCGCCGTGTGCGGCACCAGCGGCCTGACCGTGCAGGGCACGGCCGGCACCACCGAGGACCAGCTCAGGTACGGCTGGAACTACGCGCTGCTGCTGGCGCAGGGGCCCAGCCGGCAGGCGCTCGTGCCCTCCCCGGTGCTGACCGCCATGTCCCGGGGCGCCGTCGCCCGCGTCGAGGAGGTCACCCGCTGCCTGCCCGAGGTGCAGGACTCGCTGGTGTCACTGCTCTCGGAGCGGCGGATCGCCGTCCCCGAACTGGCCGGCACCGAGGACGCACTGGCGCACGCGGCACCCGGTTTCACCCTCATCGCCACCGCCAACCTCCGCGACAAGGGCGTCTCCGAGATGTCAGCGGCCCTCAAGCGGCGCTTCAACTTCGAGACGGTCGGTCCCATCGGGGACCTGGAGGCGGAGACCGCGCTGGTGCGCGGTCAGGCGCGGGCGTCCGTGGAACGGGCCGGGGCGCCGTTCCGGGTCGACGACGCCGTGCTGGAGGCCCTGGTCACCGCGTTCCGGGATCTGCGCGAGGGCCGCTCGGCGGAGGGCTGGGAGGTGGAGCGGCCGTCGACGGTGATGAGCACCGCGGAGGCGGTGTCCGTGGCCGGGGCGCTGGCTCTGGCGGCGGCGTACTTCCCCGGCGACCGGGACGTGCTCTCCCTGCTGCCGGGCCATCTGCTCGGCGTGGTCCGCAAGGACGATCCCGCCGACGCCGCCCGGCTGCGCGGTTACTGGGACGGCCCGGTGCGCCGCCGCGCCGAGCAGGGTTCCGCCACCTGGCGCACCCTGTGGGACCTGCGCACCGTTCTGGAGGGCTGACGGCCGTGTCCCTCTCCCACGGGGCCGCCCCCGTCTCCCCCGCCC